>CAMWJS010000042.1 GCA_947174635.1 uncultured Muribaculaceae bacterium | reverse complement strand
TGCGGACGCACGAGCCGTGCGTCCCTACGTTTTGGAGTTCTGCAACACCCCCTGGTTATCTCTTCTGTTGGTAAAAATCAGTGGCATGCCACCCTCCCCGATGACATTCCGGGGGCGAGACGCCCCCGCCCCGGCTACCGCCCGCGGTGACATCATCTCTACTATCCACACACCCCCTCCCCAGAGAGAGCCGGAGGCTCGGTGTTGTGATTAACCGGGGTTCGCAGATCGCGGAGCGAGCGTAGACCCCGGCCTCCCATAGCCACAATGACATAAGCCCTGGCAGGGCGATCCGTGGTATATGAAAAAGCCGTTAGAATAAAGGTGTTGCGACCTCGAGGTGAAGCCGCCAAAACGTAGGGACGCACGAGCCGTGCGTCCGAATGTTGCGCCTGATAATCAAGGCGTTGGCGGACGCACGAGCCGTGCGTCCCTACGTTTTGAGCTACCTCTGAGTTCTGCAACACGCTTGCAGCAATACTAAACTGAGATTGTAAGATGCAGTGCAATTTAGGATTGAACCAATAAAAAAACAGCGGAAAATATTTCCGCTGTTTTTTTATTGTCTGTTTTTCAGAAATCAGAGCTGGGGGCCGGCAGCTACGAGAGCTTTGCCTGCTTCGTTGTTCTCGAATTTCTTGAAGTTGGCGATAAACATTTCAGCAAGTTTGGTTGCTTTGGTGTTCCACTCTTCGGCATTTGCGTAAGTGTCGCGGGGGTCGAGGATTTTGGGATCAACGCCGGGGAGTTCGGTGGGAACTGTGAAGTCGAAGATAGGAATTTGTTTAGTGGGAGCCTTGAGGATTGCACCGTCGAGGATAGCGTCGATGATACCGCGGGTATCCTTGATAGAGATACGTTTGCCGGTACCGTTCCAGCCGGTGTTGACGAGGTAAGCCTTAGCACCGCTCTTTTCCATTTTCTTAACGAGCTCTTCAGCATATTTGGTGGGGTGAAGCGAAAGGAACGCAGCACCGAAGCAAGCTGAGAAGGTGGGAGTGGGCTCAGTAATGCCGCGCTCTGTACCTGCGAGTTTCGAGGTGAAGCCTGAGAGGAAGTAGTATTTTGTCTGCTCGGGAGTCAGGATAGAAACGGGAGGAAGCACGCCGAATGCGTCAGCTGAAAGGAAGATGACGTTCTTGGCGGCGGGACCGTGGCTTCCGGGGGCGATTTTCTCGATGTGGTTGATAGGATAAGAAACGCGGGTGTTTTCAGTCACGCTCTTGTCGGCGAAGTCGATTTTGCCGTCCTTGTCAACAGTAACGTTTTCGAGAAGAGCATCGCGGCGGATGGCTTTGTAGATGTCGGGCTCAGAGTCTTTGTCGAGGTTGATGACCTTAGCGTAGCAACCGCCTTCGAAGTTGAACACACCGTTGTCGTCCCAGCCGTGTTCGTCGTCGCCGATGAGGAGACGTTTGGGGTCGGTAGAAAGGGTGGTTTTACCTGTGCCTGAAAGACCGAAGAAGATGGCGGTGTTTTCGCCGTTCATGTCGGTGTTGGCAGAGCAGTGCATTGAAGCCATGCCTTTGAGGGGGAGGTAGTAGTTCATGATAGAGAACATACCTTTCTTCATTTCGCCGCCATACCAGGTGTTGATGATGATCTGCATCTTTTCGGTGAGGTTGAAAGCAACGCAAGTCTCAGAGTTGATGCCGAGTTCTTTCCAGTTTTCAACCTTAGCCTTAGAAGCGTTGAGCACTACGAAGTCGGGTTCGAAGTTCTCGAGCTCTTCCTTGGTGGGGCGGATGAACATGTTGGTCACGAAGTGAGCCTGCCATGCAACTTCCACGATGAAACGTACGGCGAGACGGGTGTCGGGGTTGGTGCCGCAGAAAGCGTCGACTACGTAGAGTTTCTTGTTAGAAAGTTCTTTGTCAGCGATAGCCTTGAGAGCGTCCCAGGCAGCGGGAGTGATGGCTTTGTTGTCGTTTTTATATTCGTCGGAAGTCCACCAGATAGTGTCTTTAGAAACGCTGTCTTCTACAAAGAATTTGTCTTTGGGAGAACGGCCGGTGTAGATACCGGTCATTACGTTTACAGCGCCGAGTTCGGTGTTCTGTCCTTTTTCATAACCTTCGAGTGAAGGATTTACTTCGTCGATAAAGAGTTGGTCCCAAGAGGGGTTGTGGATAATCTCCGGAGTGCCGGTGATACCATAGCGGGTTAAATCAATCTTGCTCATTTTTTTTGATTTAATAAAAATATAGTGTTATTTGTAAAATTCTGAAAAGTCCTATTCTGTCGGAGGTCATTGATTATTGCAGACCTGCCAATTAAGCGGAAACACACTAAAAACGTTCTAATGGCTTAATTTGATTGCAAATATATATAGAATTTTTGAGATATTTATTGAAAATTAAAGAAATTTTTCCGTATTAATAAAATTTAAGCTACTGACATATCAAAAATAACATCATATTGGAAAATGCGGCGAATAATTATTAATTTTGAATTATAATTGGAAAAAGTGATACACATTTATGAGCAGGTATTTTTATATTGACGGCAAAGGCAATCAGCTCGGGCCGGTGGAGAAAGAGCGTTTGATGTCGGTCGGCATAACTCCGGAGACGTTGGTTTGGGGTGAGAATATGCAAGGCTGGCAACGAGCGGTGGAGGTGCCTGAAATAGCGGCGATGTTCTGGAAGTCGGAAGCACGTGCAAAACCTGAGCACCGAGCCGGACAACGGTATGATAATTCAGGTAATTATAAAAGTAGGGTTTATAATCAACATGAAGAGCCGGGCGTGAAGCCGAGCACATATCTATGGCTTGGAATATGTACGACTATATTGTGTTGTCTGCCTTTCGGTATTGTGTCGATTGTTTACGGGGCTAAAGTTGATACCAATTGGTTTGCAGGAAGATACGCAGAAGCCTACAATTATTCAAACAAGGCCAAAAACTGGGGTATAGCGGCAGCTGTGACAGCGGGTGTGGTATTTGCCGTTTATCTGATAGTCGTGCTTGTTGTGGCCGATAAATACAGTCATTTTTGATGTCGGTAAGATTGCGGACGTTTATATGTGTGGCGGCTGTGGTGGCAATTGTTTCTGTTTTGACAGCGTTGTATTTTGTTGATCCGGCAATATCGGAGTTTATGCCTAAATGTGCTTTCAGGCTTCTGACGGGGCTTGACTGTCCGTCATGTGGCAGTCAGCGGGCGGTGCATGCGATGCTTCACGGCGAATTTTCGGCAGCGTTGTCATACAATCCGTTTATTGTGTTGTCGTTTCCTTATTTTGCAGCTGTGGTGTGGGGATATATGAGGCGTGTGAGATGGAGTGGTGTGATGCGTCGTTATGCGCATCACAGGATTGCCATGACGGGTTATGTGGTGATATTCTGTGTGTGGTGGATTGTGAGAAACTTGTAGCCGGGAACGGACACAGAGAATGGATAAAAAGTAAAAAATAGCTCAGTCAGTTGACATTATCGGTGATAATTGCTATCTTTGCAGTTACTTGAATAGGTGCGTCGTCGTCGGTGCCGAAAGATTGCGACAATTGTCGCAAGATGAG
Source organism: uncultured Muribaculaceae bacterium (assembly GCA_947174635.1). GTDB lineage: Bacteria > Bacteroidota > Bacteroidia > Bacteroidales > Muribaculaceae > JAGBWK01. Next base: position 21,390 of record CAMWJS010000042.1, on the reverse strand, counting down.
ACCGGCTGCTGCGATGTGACAGTTTATTATTTTGAAATAAAAAGAATTACAGATATGAATCCGCAAGAACTTAGCGAACAAGAAATAGTGCGCCGCGGCTCAATGGAAGAGATGCGCCGGCTTGGTATCGAACCTTATCCCGCAGCTGAATATGTGGTTACAGGTCATGCCGATGAGATTTTGTCGACATTTGACGACAATGCACCCCAGCGTCAGGTGACGATTGCCGGACGTGTGATGAGCCGCCGCATCATGGGCAAGGCTTCATTTATGGAGCTTCAGGATGCTACGGGACGAGTGCAGGTCTATATCAACCGCGACGAGATTTGTCCGGACGAGGATAAGACTCTGTATAACACGGTATTCAAGAAGCTGCTTGATATAGGAGACTTTGTTGGAGTGAAAGGTTATGTGTTCCGCACGCAGACCGGTCAGGTGTCGGTCCACGCCCAGGAGCTCACGGTGCTCAGCAAGTCGCTTCGTCCGCTTCCTATCGTGAAGATGAAGGACGGCGTGGTCTATGATGCGTTCGACGACCCCGAGATGCGCTACCGCCGCCGCTATGTCGACCTCGTTGTCAACGATGGTGTGAAGGATATATTTGTAAAGCGCACGAAGGTGTTCAACTCCATGCGCCAGTTCTTCAACGACCACGGATACATGGAGGTCGAGACTCCGATACTCCAGTCGATACCGGGAGGTGCGGCAGCGCGTCCGTTTATCACGCATCACAATGCCCTGGACATACCGTTGTATCTGCGTATCGCCGACGAGCTTTATCTCAAGCGTCTGATTGTCGGAGGCTTCGAGGGAGTGTATGAGTTCTCGAAGAATTTCCGTAACGAAGGTATGGACCGTACGCACAATCCGGAGTTCACATGTATGGAGATATATGTCTCTTACAAGGACTATAAATGGATGATGGAGTTCACCGAGAAACTGCTTGAAAAAATCTGTCTTGATGTCAACGGCACTACCGAGGTAAAGGTGGGTGACAACGTCATATCGTTCAAGGCACCGTTCCGCCGTGTCACCATGATTGATGCAATCAAGGATTTCACCGGCATAGATATCACCGGTATGGGCGAGGAAGAGCTTCGCGACGTGTGCCGCAAACTCGATATCGAAGTGGACGCCTCGATGGGCAAAGGAAAACTCATCGATGAAATCTTCGGAGAGAAATGCGAGGGCAATTATATACAGCCCACGTTTATCATAGACTATCCTATCGAGATGTCGCCTCTGACCAAACGTCACCGCGACAATCCCGAGCTGACCGAGCGATTCGAGCTGATGGTCAACGGCAAGGAGCTTGCAAACGCTTATTCGGAACTCAACGACCCGATTGACCAGTATGAGCGCTTTGTCGAGCAGATGCGTCTGAGCGAGAAGGGTGACGACGAGGCCATGATTATTGACGCCGACTTTATCCGTGCCCTCGAATACGGTATGCCCCCCACATCGGGTATGGGTATAGGCATGGACCGTCTCGTGATGCTCATGACGGGCCAGACAACCATTCAGGAGGTATTGCTTTTCCCGCAGATGCGTCCCGAAAAACGCCGTGTCAAGGAGAACAGCGACGAGGCAGAAGAAGCATAAGGACAGATAAACCGTATTACCATGGAATTTCCGGGAAATATTGCCGTTATGGGCGGTGGCAGCTGGGCCACTGCTCTGGCAAGCGTATTGTTGAAAAACTGCGAGACAATCAACTGGTATATGCGTCGTGACGACCGTATAGAGGAGTTCAAGCGCATACGCCATAATCCGGCATATCTTACCGATATACAGTTTGAGACAGAGCGAATAATATTTTCAAGCGATATCAACGAGGTGGTGGAGCAGAGCGATACGCTGCTTTTCGCCATGCCGTCGCCATATTTCAAGGACCATCTGTCGAAACTGACGGCCGATATATCAGACCGTGCGATAGTGACGGCCATAAAGGGCATTGTGCCCGGTGACAACATGCTTATTACCGATTATATGGTCGACCGCTACGGTGTGGCTCCTTCAAAGGCTCTGATTATATCGGGGCCGTGTCATGCCGAGGAGGTGGCGCTTGACCGTCCTTCGTATCTTACGGTGGGTGGCTATGACATAAATGTGGCTTCGCAGTTCGCATCGGTGCTCAACTCGAAGAATGTGCATGCCATTGTGTCGACCGACGTGACCGGCATAGGCTATGCCGGTGTGCTTAAGAATGTATATGCGATAGCCGCCGGTATTGTGCACGGCATGAAGAAGGGAGACAATTTCCTTGCCATGCTTGTGTCGAATGCCATACGTGAGATGGAGCGTTTTCTCGACGGCGTGGATTCACGTCCGCGTCAGATCTGTGATTCGGTATATCTCGGCGACCTCCTTGTGACGGCTTATTCGCGGTTCTCACGCAACCATAATTTCGGCGCCATGATAGGGCGCGGCTACTCGGTCAAGGCGGCAAAGATGGAGATGGAGCAGGTGGCCGAAGGATACTACGGTGTCAAGTGCATACATGAAATCAATGAGGAATACCAGATGGCAATGCCGATACTTGAGGGAGTGTATGACATACTTTACCGCAGGGTGTCGCCTGAATATGCAATCTCTGTGATGGCCAAGTCGTTTATATGATACGTGCTGCAGGCATATATAAAAGTTTTGACAACCTTGAAGTGCTCAAGGGCATCGACCTCACTGTCAACGACGGGGAGATTGTCGCTATTGTCGGGCCGAGCGGTGCGGGCAAGACTACACTTCTGCAGCTTCTGGGCACTCTCGACTCTCCCGACAGGGGGCATGTATATTACGATGACACCGACATATATGCCCTGCGTGACAGGGAGCTTGCAGCGTTCAGAGGCCGTAATATAGGATTTGTTTTTCAGTTCCATCAGCTTCTGCCTGAATTCAATGTTCTGGAAAATGTGGCTATGCCGGCACTCATAGCCGGCACCCGACGGGCGGAGGCATTCGCGCGCGCGCGCACTCTCGTCGACTATATGGGGCTTGGGGAGCGCATCGGCCACCGTCCGTCGCAGCTCTCGGGTGGCGAACGGCAGCGTGCCGCAGTGGCAAGGGCTCTTGTCAACAGTCCGGCCGTGGTGCTTGCCGACGAGCCTTCGGGAAGTCTTGACTCCGTCAACAGGCGTGAGCTTCACCGTCTTTTCTTTGAACTGCGGCGCGATATGGGCACTACATTCGTGATAGTGACCCATGACAATACGCTTGCCGAAGAGGCCGACAGGATAATAACTCTTAACGACGGTCTGATATCAGGCTGAAAACAAGGCTGCTGACAATGAAAAAACTGCTCTTGCTGAACATATTGTTATTGATGATGGTGTCGCTGTCATCATGTTCCGGCGACGACAATCCGTCTGAGCAGGCGGTTATCTTCGATATAGTATGTCTGGAGAGAGTAACCGACGCAGGCTCTGTTTTCACGCTCAGCAAGCCGTCGGCCGACGAAATAATCACGCTTCAAGCGCCCCAGCGCATCGATACGAGGCTTGTTCCCGAAGGTGACCGTCTGCTCATCATGTATGTGCCTGACGGGGGAGTGGCTTACCGGTCAGGACCTGTCACAGTGAAAGGCTACGGACTGATAGTCAACGGAACGCTTGCCGAAACAGATGGTGAAAGTGTGGATGGCTGGGACAGAGACCCGGTGTATCTGCTGAGCGCGTGGAGAGCGGGCAAATATCTCAACCTGCACGCACGTCTGCCTTACGATGAAAATCCCCGCGCTTTTACTCTTGCTATGCCTCGGATACAGGCTGACAGGAGTTATCCCGACATATATCTGGTGCATGCGCTTGCAGCGGATGTCACCACTTTTTCAAGGGCATACTATGCCTCTTTTGATATCTCGAGACTGATTGACGACCCTGATGTGAAGGGTTTCACTCTGCATCTCAACAATTCAAATCTTGATTTGGACGAAATAAGATTTGACAAGTAAGCGGCAACAGAGAGGACGGAGGTCCGTGATACCGTTTACAGTCGCATTGTCAGTGCTATATGGAATCAGTGCGATACAGGCAACAAAATCTAACACCATAAAAGTATAAAATGAACAAACAAACCTTTTACCGTCCTATTCTGTCGATTGCCGCCGCAACGCTTGCAATTTCAAGCCTGAACGCTACGGCCGGCGTGGCAGCCGCTTCTGCCGCAACCGAAACTGCTGTCACAGCAAAATACAATACCAGCCGACGCCCCGCGCCCTCCGACAGGCTTTTTGTATCGCAGGCCGTGGAAAAAGAGATCGAGAGGGTCAAATCGATGCTTACCAACCCGCAGCTTGCGTGGATGTTCGAAAACTGTTTCCCGAATACGCTTGACACCACAGTGCATTTCCGTATGCTCGACGGCAAGCCGGATACTTTTGTCTATACCGGCGACATCCATGCCATGTGGCTACGCGACAGCGGCGCGCAGGTATGGCCTTATCTGCGCCTGGCCAACGACGACGAGCAGTTGCGCCGGATGCTTGAGGGAGTGGTGCGACGTCAGTTCATGTGCATCAATCTCGACCCGTATGCCAATGCTTTCAATGACGGACCTGCAGGGAGCTACTGGGAGTCGGACAACACCGACATGAAGCCTGAGCTTCATGAGCGCAAGTGGGAAATAGACTCCCTGTGCTACGTGATACGCCTCGCCTACGAATACTGGAAAGTGACAGGCGACGACTCTGTCTTTGACCAAACATGGCTTAAGGCCATCGACAATATTCTTACCACATTTATCGAACAGCAACGCAAGGACGGCCCGGGCCCCTACCGGTTTTCACGCAAGACCGACCGCGCTACCGACACTCTCAACAACAACGGCCTCGGCGCACCGGTCAATCCCGTCGGTCTGATTGTGTCGTGCTTCCGTCCGAGCGACGATGCCACAACGCTTCAGTTCCTTATACCTTCCAATCTTTTTGCTGTCACATCGCTGCGCAAAGCCGCTGAAATTCTGACCGAAGTGAATAAGGACAAGAATCTTGCCGGCAGATGCACTGCTCTTGCCGGCGAAGTGGAGGCTGCAATCAGGAAGTATGGCGTGGTGAAGCATCCGGAGTACGGCAAGATATATGCGTTTGAGGTCGACGGTTTCGGAGGCCAGATGCTCATGGACGATGCAAACGTGCCGAGCCTGCTGGCGCTTCCCTATCTGGGGGATGTGGATGTCAAGGACTCTGTCTACAGGAATACACGCCGCTTCGTGTGGAGCGAGTCAAACCCTTATTTCTTCAAGGGCACGGCCGGCGAAGGCATCGGCGGGCCTCACATAGGATACGATATGATATGGCCCATGAGCATCATGATGAAAGCGTTCACAAGCACTGACGATGCTGAAATAAAGGAGTGCGTCGAGATGCTTATGACCACCCACAACGGCACCGGTTTCATGCATGAATCGTTCCACAAGGACAATCCGTCGAACTACACGCGCGACTGGTTCGCATGGCAGAATACTCTTTTCGGCGAACTCATACTCAAGCTTATCGCCGACGGCAAGCTCGACCTGCTCAACAGCATTACGGTCTGAGCCCGCGGTTGACCAACCTTATGAAACGTGCTCCGGGCAATAAAATGTGGCGGAGCACGTTTTTATAATATATGGATTTCGGCACACCCAAGGATATACAGCAACCCAACAATTTCAATATGCTGCGCCTGCTTCTGGCGTTGTATATTTTTGTGGTGCATTTTGTTGAATTGTCGGAGGTCGACACCCGTTTGCTTTTTATATACGGACCCGACTGCGTGCGGGGATTTTTTGTCATCTCCGGCTTTCTGATATATGCCAGCTGGTGCAGGTCGTCGTCATTGAAATCTTATTTCATAAAGCGCGGACGGCGTATTCTGCCGAGCTATTTCTTTATTATAGTATTCTTCTCCATCGCGTTGTTTGCGGTGTCGGCTCTTCCGGCATCCGATTATTTCGGCGAAGAATGGTTGCGGTATCTTGGCTCCAATCTGGTGTTTTCAAACTTTGTGCAGCCGACGCTGCCGGGAGTGTTCACCGAGAACCATCTCGATGTTGTCAACGGCTCGCTCTGGACCATCAAAATAGAGCTGATGTGTTATATCGCGTTGCCGCTGATGATGTATGTCTGCAGGAAAATAAAGATAAATCCGTTTATCTTTTTCGGCGGTGTGATACTTCTGTCGGTCGCATATACGTTTGTTTGCCACAGGATGCTTGAAAGCACCGGCGATGCCCGATATGTCATATATGCGCGCCAGATAGGTGGACAGCTTGCCTATTTCGTCCTCGGCATGATGTTTTATGAACTCCAGCATCTCGTCGTAAGACACAAGTATAAACTCTTTGCCGTGGGATTTGCCGCTATTGCAGTCGCCTATGCTTTTCCGGTTACAGCTTTCTTTGTGAAGCCGTTTGCAATAGCGATGATTGTGATTCCGGCAGCATTTATCGGGCGCTGGGGCTATTGGCTCGGTTCCGCCGATATTTCATACGATTTCTATCTGCTGCATTTTCCGGTCATACAGCTGTTTGTGCATTTCAAGGCAGTCGACAGCATCGGCGTGACGGCTACGTTGCTGTTGTCGTTGGCGGCCGTCATATTGCTGTCGTCACTTAGCTGGCACTTTATTGGGAAACGTTTTTTGCGTCGCGGTTCCGGACGTGTCGCGGTCAGCCGGGCCGACGGCGCGCAATCATGATTTAGAGGGTGTCTCATAACAAAAGTTAAACACTGAGTCGGAAATTTTGAGATGTATTTGGCGGTGAGTCGAAGGAGCATAGCGAGCTATGTGACTGAGACGAAGCGTCAAAGGCGCTCAAAATTTTCGATAGAAAAGGTATTTTTATATTTTCGGTCAGATTATAAATTTATATGTTTTTAATATTACTGTCGCCTTGATGTCTCTTTTGCTAAATTTTTGTTTTTCGTCGGTCACATAGCTCGCTATGCTCCCTCCTCAAAAACAAAAATTTATCTAAAAGATACATCACTCAGTGTTTAACTTTTGTTATGAGACACCCTCTTAAGACCGGAGTAAATTATGTGGGCGGCGTTGGCGGCCGCGTCGGCTTCAGTCAGTTTCTCCCTGATTTCCTTGTAGCCCTGCTGCTGTGATATGTTTTCTTTTCCCCCCGGCAGCACTTTTGTGAGCTCGGCGTCGACGAGCTCGGTGGTGCATAGATGCACAAGCTGTTCGGCCACTACGGCCTTTCCGGCGATGAGGTTGGGCAGCGATACGAAAGGTATTTTCAATATGCGCTTGAAAATATTGTAGGAAATGCGGCTTCCGTTGGCGCGGTAGCACACCACCTGCGGCACGCCTATCAGGGCAGCCTCAAGTGTGGCCGTGCCTGAAGTGACGAGTGCGCCGCGTGAGTGCGCCATCAGTTCGAACGTGTCGTTGTCGACAATGGGGAAGTTGCAGAAGCGTTTGTAGATTTCCGGGTCGATAGCCGGAGCTCCGGCTACTACGGGCATCATTTCAGGATGACGCCGGGCCACCTCGGCCATCACGGGCAGGTTGTTGCGTATCTCGCCTATGCGGCTTCCGGGCACGAGCGCCAGAATCGGACGTTCGGACTCCAGTCCATGTTTGCTTCGGAATGACTGTTCAGTGCCAAGCGATGCAAGTCGGGCATCGACCTCTTTCACGGTGGGATTTCCTACGTAATCGATGTCATAGCCGTGTCTGTCTCGGTAATATGCCACCTCGAATGGGAGTATCGACAGCATCCGTTTGACATAACGGCGTATTTTCTTCACGCGTCCCTCCTTCCACGCCCATACTTTGGGCGAGATGTAATAATAGACCGGAATGCCGAATTTCACGGCCTCCTTGGCAAGTTTGAGGTTGAAGGAAGGGTAGTCGACAAGTATCAGCGCATCGGGACGTTCCGATGCGACAGCCTGTCGGGCCACACGCAGATTGCGCAATACCTTGTCGAGATTGCGTATCACTTCGCAGAAACCCATGAAGGCCATGTCGCGGTAATGTATAAGAGGTTCGGTAGCCGCTGCCGCCGACATAAGGTCGCCACCTAAAAACGTGAAGCGGGCATCCGCGTCGCTGACACGGAGCTGTTTTATCAGTTCCGCTGCGTGGATGTCGCCCGAAGCCTCGCCTGCCGATATGAAATAATGCATCTTTTTCCCAATTTTTTATATATGCAAATATACATATAATGTTGATAAATCGGACATGCGCGATGGTTGAAATTGCTTGATTTGTAAAAGTTATTGATGAATAAGTAACTGTTCAAAATTATTTTATACCCACCAATCTCATTATTTTAATATTCTGTCGGAGTCTTTTCTGCCGCTTTCTATCTCGTCATCAGTCATGTAGCTCGCTACATTCCTTCTTCCTCAATAAAAATCGGCTAAAAAATCCTTCCGCCATAATATCAAAATAATTTTGAACAGTTACTTAGTGCGGGAATTTTTGTAACTTTATGGCTGTAATCATGATTTCAAGATGGAGAGCAGCCCGACGGAAAATAGCGCAAACAGTAGATTCAGTACGCCAGGAAACGGACGTTTAAGGTTCATTTCCTATCTGCAGATAATAGGTATAATCCTCGTGGTGCTCGGACATTCCATGCATGAGTATCCCGGACTGAAAGATGGAAAATTGCCTACCGGATTCTTTATGATGTACAGTTTCCGTATGCCGTTGTTCATGTTCGTGTCAGGCTCTCTGATGATATTTACCACCCATTTCCGCAACAGGGTCAGGAGCGTGGGCGAATTTGTAAGAGGCAAGGTGTTGAGACTGTTGCTTCCGTTTGCGGTTCTTACGATAGTGACGTTTGTTCCGCGTTCTTTTATGTCGGATGTGGCGGATGACAGCATTGACCTGAGTCTGGGCTCATTTTTTCTGTCGTTCATAAAGTCCGACAGTCTGGTGATTCCGTTTTTCTGGTTTATTCAGGCGAGTTTCATCCTTTTGGTATTCAACTACGCAGTGCTGGGGATTGGAAAAAAAATAGGTATTGACTATAGGAAAGTTACGTTTTTTCTGATGCTCCTGTTCCTGTTGATATCCTTATTGCCGTCTCCCGGGTTCTACAAATTGTTTTCCATCGGCAGAGTCATGGATTACGGATTGTATTTCACCGCAGGAATGGCCTGTTGCAGTTATTCTGACAGGATTGACAGTATTGTGCCCTGGACATCCGGCGTGTTTTTAATCGTGGCGATTGTCGCGTGGATCGGTTTCTTTTTCTTGCCCGTACCGATACTCTGTTCATTCGCCGGAATAGCGATGTGCATGTCTGTAGCTAAAATTCTTGCACGTAATGAAAGATGCTTCCTCGACCATCTGGTAGGAGCCAACTATCTGATATTTCTGTTGTCGTGGTATTGCAATGTCCTGACACAGCAGGTGTTGCGTCATTATGTTGAGCTCCCCTGGTGGATATATTCAATACTCTCTCTGACAACAGGGATATATATTCCCTGGCTTGTCTACCGATATCTGATGGCACATCCGCAGAGCCGCTGGGTGCGTCTGACGGCATTTCTTTTAGGGCAGAATCTCAACAAATCCAAGGTTTCCACAAAATAAGCGGATGCACCTTGGATTGCATCATTTTGTCCGCTTTTTCAAAAAATATATGCAATTATGCATATAAAGTTGAATTTTTTGCTTAACTTCGTTGGCAATGACGATATTTTTGTCTTTACCATGGAATTATTGACTTCGGAATTATTAACTCCCATTACTATATTCTATGTTTAAAAACCAACCAAAAGGATTGTATGTGCTTGCGCTTGCCAACACAGGCGAGCGTTTCGGCTACTACACTATGCTTGCTATTCTGCTACTGTTCCTGCAAGCCAAGTTCGCCCTTCCGACTGCAACGGCGGGTACCATTTACTCAGTATTCCTCGCTCTCGTCTATTTTATGCCGATGCTCGGCGGTATCATAGCCGACAAATGGAACTTCCAGAAGACCGTGACACTCGGTATCATAGTGATGTTCCTCGGCTATTTCGTCATGGCTATCCCGATGACAAAAGGGGAGGGCTCGGCGTTCTCTTCGCCCGCTTTCTATGTCATGATACTGGCATTGCTGCTCATCTCGTGCGGTACCGGCCTTTTCAAAGGCAACCTGCAGGTGATGGTAGGCGACCTCTACAACAATCCGAAATACGAGTCGAAGCGCGACGTCGCTTTCTCGCTTTTCTACATGGCCATCAACATCGGCGCCATGTTCGCACCCTCGGTGACCGAAGCCCTCTGCTCTATGGCATTGAGCAACAACGGCCTCACTTACAACGCTGAAATCCCCGGCATCTGCAACCAGCTCATAGCCGGCGACGCCGTAAACCCCGAGAATATGGCACTTCTGACAGGCTTCTCCGGTCTTGCCGAAGGTTCGCAGGCTCTTGTGGAATGGTGTAAAAACTACGTCAGCACAATCTCGACAGGCTATTCCTACGCATTTGCCGTGGCATGTTTCTCGATGGTCGTTTCTTTCCTTATTTACAAACTCGGACGCAAAACCTACCAGGGTACATCCGAAGCCAAAGCCAAAAGCGGAAAGAATGTCGCCTCAAACGAGCCCGAGCTTACCAAGGAGCAGACCAAATCGCGCATCATCGCCCTTCTGCTTGTGTTTACAGTCGTTATATTCTTCTGGATGGTATTCCACCAGAACGGATTGACCCTCACCAAATTTGCCCAGGAATTCACCTCACCTGAGGCCGGCGGTCTCACCCGCATCGGATTCAACGTATGGGCACTGGCGCTCATCGTGGTGGTCGTCTACTCCGCGTTCAACCTTTTCCAGAGCAAATCGTCGAAATCACGCGGCATCTCCGCCCTCCTTCTTGTCGGCGCGCTTGTAGGCATCTATCTCATCTACTCCAACACCCCCAACCCCGTTTCAGGCATCCAGCCGCAGATCTATCAGCAGTTCAACCCGTTCTATGTAGTGGCACTCACACCCTTCTCGGTGGCTATCTTCTCTTGGCTCGCCAAGAAAAAGAAAGAACCGTCGGCACCGCGTAAAATCGGTTACGGTATGCTTGTCGCAGGTGTAGGCTTCGCCATCATGGCAATCGGTTCAATAGGTCTCGGCACCGTGGCACAGAGCCAGAGCGTGACCCCCAACCTGCTCATCAGCACCTACCTCGTGCTCACATTCGCCGAACTTCTGCTCTCACCGATGGGTATATCGTTCGTATCGAAAGTAGCGCCTCCCAAATACAAAGGCATGATGATGGGCTGCTGGTTCGGAGCTACCGCCATCGGTAACCTCCTTACCGCCATTCCCGCACTCCTCTGGGGCAAAATCGACGTAGCTGTAATCTGGGTAATCCTCGTAGTGCTCTGCGTGCTCTCAGCCCTCTTTATCTTCTCTATGATGAAGAAACTCGAAGCCGCCACTACCGACACCCCCGCACCCGTAAAAGACCAGCTCGAAACCGTCGAAAACGACGCCATCTGATCATTTCGGAATAAAATAATATAAAATAAAACTGTGCAATAATCTGCGTTTTAACTCCGTGGATTATTGCACAGTTTTATTTTATATTTATAGTAATATGAACCTATAGAATAATCAGTCCGTCTCTTTATAAGAAACGGACTGATTTGACAAATGTAAGTAAAAAACGGTATAAATCAAATAATTCCATCAAAATTATCTCATCAAAATTTGACATTATAAAATAATAAAATATTATAATTTTATACAAACTATTAAAAATCAGAATAATGAGTGATAAATCCGTTTCTTATAAAGAGACGGGTCGCTAATACAAAATATTATCACTCAATGGGAAAAGTAGTAAAAATAGGACGCTCGCGTAACAATGATTGTGTTTTCGAAAATTCGAGTGTTTCGTCCAATCATGCAATTCTTACATTAAGCGAAGATGGTCAGTCGGCCGTTCTCCGCGATTTGGCTTCGACCAATGGTACTTTTGTCAATAACAAGCGTGTGGCACACGAAGTGCAAGTCGCAAAAAATGATATTATCAGATTTGGTACGGAAGTTACAAGCCTCGGGGAGATAGTCAGAAAGCTTGGACAAACAGTGATTAAGAAGTCGAATATTCCGGTCAATGGACTGACCATAGGCAAGACTCCGGACAACAGGATTGTATTCAATCATGACGACGTATCGCGCAAGCATGCCGTTCTGTATAAGAATGAGAGAGGCGAAATAGTGATTGAAGACAGCGGTTCAACCAACGGTACGTACGTCAATGGCACAAAAGTCACAAGCAAAGTGCTTCAGCCGGGCGACCGGGTGACTATCACCCGTAATTATCCGTTGGCCTGGGAGAATTATTTCCGGCAGGATAAAGTGAAGCCCAAGGGTGGAATGTCGCGTGGCGTGACAGTGGCATTGATAGCATGCCTTGCATTGATTGTGGTAGGTGGAGCTATATTCCTGCTACTCAAAGGACGCACACTCGACAAGCAGGAGATTTACGATAAATACAACAAGGCTGTCTGTATGGTGATTACCCAATGGGGTTACAAAGTAATGATTGACGGGGAGGATATGACAGACGATTTGTTCGGAGTGCCTTATGTCAATGTTAACGGCGGGGAATTGGTGCAGGGAAGTTGTCAAGCCACCGGAACGGCATTCTTTATATCAGAGGACGGCAAACTCGGTACAAACCTCCATATCACAAAGCCATGGCTGTTTGAATCATCGGGTAATGACCTTGAACAGTATATCAACCGTTTCTTAGCCGAGCAATCTTTGCAAAATCCTTATCTGAGCAGGAGCAAAGTGGAAATTGTAGGTGTAAATACCGGTCTGTACGTTGTGCTCAACGGCCGGCCTATCACCCAGGGAAATCTTATCGAGTGTGTGGAATACAATGGAGGCCAAGATATCAATAAAGATGTGTCGATTATTCAGACCGAGACGCGCAGTCTACCCTCAGCTGATATAAATATTATCGATATAAAAACAGCTATTGACACTGAAGATGCATATAAGGAGGGTAAAAATGTATATACCATAGGATTTCCCTATGGCACGGATCTTGCGCTCGACAGCAACAATGACATACGCAACCAGATACACGACGGCTCTGTTACCCAGAACATGGGCGATTATGAATTCAGTCATGATGCTGAGACTGCGGGCGGTGCGAGCGGTTCGCCGATACTCAATGACAAAGGAAAACTCATCGGAGTGCATCATGCCGGCATGACAGGCTCCACCGGCGCGCAAGGCTTTAACAGCGGTATAAAAGTGAAATGGCTTAAAGAATTATTGAAATAAATAACAGTTACTTAAATAAAACATAAGAATTATGGCAACAAAGAAATGTCCTAACGGACACCAGTACGATTCAGGTATTTATGGTGATAACTGTCCTTTTTGTCCTGAAAGCAGTCATACGCGCGTAAACGCCGGTGCTACAGCATCCACTCAGGTGGCCGGCGGCGGTGACTCCTGGGGTGCTACCGGTGCAGGCACAGGCGCCACTATTCCGGTGCGTGACAACAACGGCGGCGGTGCAGGCGGAGGCCATACGGTCATACGTGTGCTCGGCAACGACGGTTCCAATCCCGAAGGAGGTAGAAAAGTCGTCGGTATACTTGCTTCATACACAACCAATCCGTCAGGCGAAATATTTAAAATATATGAAGGCCGCAATATGATAGGCCGCGTGAATACCAACGATATAATTATTGATGACGACAACGTTTCGAAGGAGCACCTGCTGATTTTCTTCAACGAAGCGGAAGGCGTATATTGGGCAAAAGACCAATTCTCATCCAACGGCACCTATATCAACGGCAGCTTTGCGAGAGGCGAGATTGAAATCAAATCAAACGATGTGATTGTCATTGGAAAAACCAAACTTATATTTCTTGCAATTCCCGATTTTTAATTGAAAAAATATGAAGGATTATTCCTATTGCAATATTGTCGGGAAAACCGATGTTGGGTGCAAACGCAGCGGCAACGAGGACTGGCTGGATAGTTTCGAATGCCGCAACGGTCTTGTCGCTGTGGTATGCGACGGCATGGGTGGCCATGTCGGAGGCGAAGTGGCATCACACCTCGCCATAGAGACAATCAGGAAGTTTCTTGAAACAAACTACTTCGACGACCCCCGCCAGGCAATAATAGAGGCCTGCGACGCCGCTAATGAAGCCATTATAGACCGTACGCTTGAGAAACCCGAACTGACCGGTATGGGTGCCACCTGTGTCATGCTCATCGTACGTGACGGTAAAGTATATTATGGCTCGGTAGGCGACAGCCGTATTTATCTTGTCAGAAGCAAGCGCATCACACAGCTTACCGTCGACCAAAGCTATGTGCAGATGCTTGTCGACATGGGTGAAATCACAAAGGAACAGGCTGAGCACCATCCCCGCAAGAATGAAATAACAAATGCCCTGGGGCTTGACAGCATGAAGCCGGCCACTGTAGCCGAAGTACCGATTGACCCTGAGGCCGGCGATTGTTTCATACTTTGTTCCGACGGACTCAGCGGCATGGTGCCTGACAATGCGATTCTGAAGATTGCCGCCGACCAGCAGCGTATGAGTCAGCACGACCGTGTCGATGCTCTTATCAATCTGGCTAAAAAGAACGGCGGTCTCGATAACATAACCTGCCAGATTGTTGAGTTTGCGGTAACACCGTCGCAGGTAGCCGCTGCCGAACAAAAAAAGAAAAAAAGCGGTATCTACGCCGCCATTATCGCCGCCGCAGTCATTGTAATTGCCGCAGTTATAGTGTTGCTTTTAAGAAAGCCTGACTCGGATAAAAATTCGTCTGACAACGCATTGATGACCCAGATGTCAAAGCCCAATACCAGTATCCATAACTTCGACGACACAATACTATACGTAGAGAACAAACCGTTTTTGACCCTGACCGAAAACCATACCTACAATTCCTTGGAAATCGAGGTATACAGCGACGGAAAGCTGGTGGATACGTTGGTCGACAGGCATCCCGTGAAACTGAGTGATGTCAAATTCTTTCCCGAGAGCAATATCCGCACACAGGTTGCCGGCGACAAGATGAATGTCGCACTCAAATCAGAAATCGACAATGACAGGAATCTTACATTGACATTCTCTGCAGGCGATTCCACATTTATATACGTATTCCCGGTCAAGTTGATGAAGTCATCGGCCAAACAGCCGAACACTGTCACGCCTCTTGCTTCTCCGGCAGGCAAAAAAGGCCCTTCTGAACCTGTTATTGTCGACAACACCACCCTACCGGACACACACGATACTGACGACGGGAATGACGAACTGCCTCTCGAAGTCTCTATAAATGTGTCAACAACAGAAAACAGTACCGAAATTACGCTGTCAAGTAAAAATGGCACGAATACCGCAACGCAACTCTTTACCGATTATGCCATCGGTATAATCAGCGAGCGTACAAACTGGTACAGCGTCAACTGCCGGGACCGTAGCTCCTGCAAGATAACTGTAAACAACAAAAAAGTGCCCGTCAGCAATGCCGTCATTTCAATTCCGCTTGACAATGCCGACGGCAAATCGTACAAGATACATGTTAAACCGCTGTAGACGATATGAAGTACACTCTGCTTGAGGAAATAGGACGGGGCGGCATGGGGTGCGTCTATAAAGGCGTAGACTCAACGGGGCGTACTGTCGCACTGAAAATGATGAGCAACAGGGTGACATGTTTCCCCGAATACCGCAATCTTTTTCAAAGCGAAGTCGACACGCTCCGACGTCTCAACCATCCCTCGGTTGTCCATATCGTAGGCGACCCCTACCAGGATGCTGCCGGCAATCTTATCCTGCCGATGGAATTTGTCGAGGGAGAAACACTTGAGCATTACATCGCCAGAAACGGCGTCATGCCGCCTCAGGAAGCCGCCCGGCTCATGTGCAAGATACTCGAGGTGATGCAGTATGTCCATGACCGACAGAAGATACACCGCGACATAAAGCCCTCAAACATCATGCTCCGTGCCGACGGCTCGATATGCATGATTGATTTCGGCATTGCAAAAGACGCTAAAATCGGTACGGGCAATACCGTGGGACGCATCATCGGCACAGACGGATACATGAGTCCCGAGCAGGCCGACGGACTCAATATCGACACACGCACCGACATCTACTCGCTCGGTTGCGTGATGTACTATATGCTGACCGGCAAAAATGCCATTCAGAAAGGCTCCAACGAGTACGAGACGATAAACACCATACTCCGCTTTAAAGTGCAGCCGCCGTCGTCGGTTGTCCCCGGCATCCCGGAATACATAGACAAGGCCGTGATGAAGGCAATGGATAAAAACATGCGCCTGAGGTATCAGTCGGCTGACGAATTCCGTAGGGACCTGGATATGAGTGCCGGGTCCGGGCCGCGGCCTACGACTGTCACTATCGGATCATCGCCCGACAATGATATTGTAGTTCATAACGAATATGTGAGCCGGCATCACCTTGTTGTAAACGGTGTCTCCGAATCCGGGGCCGACGGCTGCATGAGTCATTTCCTTGAGATAGTCGACAACAGTACCAATGGAACCGGCGTTGACGGTCGTCCTCTGAGGCATGCGTCGATGAGGGTTGAGTATAACGGTACGGTTGCACTCCCGCAGGTATTGCTGGCGGCGCGTGCCGAGTGTCCTGTCGACTGGAATCAGGTAGTGCGTATGCTGAAACAACGGGGCTGGAATCCGCAGCAACTCCCTCCGCTACCCGAAACCGCCACCGAAGGGCTAAGTCCGTTACTGGCCATTGTCAGCTTCCTTATTCCCGTCGCCGGATGGATAATGTGGGGTGTATGGCGCTCCAAAAGTCCGGCAAAGGCAAATCTCGCCGGACTGCTCGGCTTCGCCGGATTTGTGGCAAATTTATTACTGATATTGATCATGATGAAATAACACCTGAAAAATATGAGACCTTATATCACAATAGGAAGAAGCAGCCGGTGCGATATAATAGTGCCTGACGAGAAAGTCAGCCGCGAGCACGCAAGGCTCTATGTGTCAGGGAATGCGTATGTATTTGAAAATCTCGGCAAAAACGGCTCCATAATCAACGGGCGGTTGCTTAGCGGCGGTAAAACGGGTATTGCTCCCGGCACCGAGGTATTGCTGTCGGGTAGAATTCCCATTCCCTGGGCGCAGATATACACCCTTCTTCCATTAAGGGGAAGCACGCCCTATGCCGGCAGCACGGTATACGAGCCAGGCGGTCAGGTACAGCCCGCATACAATGACAGTTATTCCCGACGCGGTATCGAGGCCGGATGGGCCATTCTGGCCTTCCTCCTGCCAATTGCGGGCTGGATTATGTATTTTATCTGGAAAGACGACACTCCGCGCAGGGCGTCACAGGCAGCCGCAATTGCCTGGGTAGGCTTTTTTATCAACCTTATACTTATCATATCTGCACGATAAGTGACTGTTCATAATCATGAAAAAATTATTTTAAACAGTTACTTGACAGCCTTTAAACCAAGATTAAAACATTTGTAACCATGATAGGAAAAGAAATTCTGAACTATAGGATTGTATCGATGATCGGTACAGGAGGAATGGGTTCGGTCTATCTTGCCGAGCACACCCTTATCTCCGAACAGAAGGTCGCCATAAAGGTCATCAAGGCCAATATGGTCAACGACTTCACCCGCGACCTGCTCCGCAAGGAAGCAAAACGGCTGGC
Source organism: uncultured Muribaculaceae bacterium (assembly GCA_947174635.1). Classification (GTDB taxonomy): domain Bacteria; phylum Bacteroidota; class Bacteroidia; order Bacteroidales; family Muribaculaceae; genus JAGBWK01. The sequence continues at coordinate 3,754 of CAMWJS010000042.1, read as the reverse complement.
CTCGCTTAAACATCAGAACATAGTTACTTTCCACAATTACCATATCGACAACGAGGGCAACGTATATCTCGTGATGGAATACGCCGAGGGAACGAGTCTCGAGGACTATATCAACAATATCAACGGCCTCATTGTCGAGGAGCGTATATGCCCCATATTCGAGCCTATTCTCGATGCCGTCGGTTATGCCCACCGCAAAGGCATACTGCACCGTGATATCAAGCCTGCAAATATCATCGTCGGCACTGACGGTAATCCTAAAATACTCGATTTCGGTATCGCTCAGATTATCAAGGACAACGGCGAAGGCGAGAGCGAAGAGGAGGAAACCGTGATAATGGGTACGCCTTCATATATGAGCCCCGAGCAGGTCAAGGGGGAGAAACTCGATGAGCGTTCCGACATCTATTCACTCGGTGTGCTTCTGCATCAGATGCTTACCGGCAATGCACCATACGATACAACCACGCTTACCGAGCAGCAGATCAACCAGAAGGTCGTCGAAGAGCCGCTGCCGCGAATGAAGACATACTATAAATATGTTTCCGACAAGGTGCAGGCTGTGGTCGACAAGGCTACTGCCAAAAATCCCGCCGACCGTTATAAGAATACCGATGAATTCAAAAAGGCGCTCCACAAAGCCATCTATCCATGGCGTCCGAAACTGTGGATGAAGATTGCCGCCGTCGTGGCCCTGTTGCTTATTGCCGGCGGTGCATACTGGCTTTGGGACTATAATCGCATCAAAACATATTTCTATAAAGACTATACCGAGCAGTGGGGCATTCCTGTCGGTATAGGCAAACTCAGCTCAAACGAGCACTCGACACGTGCCTACCGCTTTATCTATCAGAAAGGAAAACTGTTGCGCGTGTCACACGTCAACAGTTTCGGAAACCTTATCGATGACGGGGAGAGCGAACGCAACGAACGCCCTGTCGACCAGGAGCTTTTCTATACCGAGAACGGTAAAATACACCGCGTGAAAGTCAAAGACCGCAGCGGTAAGGTATTATACGTCAAAAACTACAACGACAAGCTCAATACCATGTCATTCCAGTATGACGACGAACATGGCACGGAACGTACACTCTCAAACACCACAGTCGGTTACGGTCGTCTGCTCGAAAATGAGGGCGACTATAAAGGACGCATATCGCGCTGGTGGCTCGAATATGACCCCAACGGCTACGTTTCATCCATAAAATATGCCGGAATTGATAATACTCCGGTTGGTGACGAGAATGGCATTTATGGCAGGACTTATGTACGAGACGAGAAAGGCCGTCCGGTGGAAATCCACTATGTAGGCATAGACGGTACTCCGCAGCCTACCAAATGGGGGCTTGGTATAAAGACATTTAAATATGATGACAAAGACAACTGGATAAGATCTGAATACCTGACAATTGACCGCAAACCGGCCTTGGACGACAAGGACGGAGTTTCTGTATATGTCATGGAATATGATGATAATGGCAATCCGACCTATCTGATGCATCAGGATGCAGAGGGCAATATGATGTATCCCAAAAAGCATAATGTCGCCGGTGTTCACAATATCTACAATGACAGAGGCTTGGTAATCAAAGAGGAATATCTTGATGTAGACCGTAAGCCGATGTTTGTGCCGTCGACCGGCGTTGCCATCGTACATAATCAATATGACGAAAACGGTTACCTGAAAGAAACGTCGTTCAATGCTCCCGATAACACCCCGGTTGAAAATATTTACGGTATGGCTTCAATCTCTTTTGTCAAAGATGAGAAGGGAAACATGCTTGAAGAATGGTCGTATGGCATTAACAACGAATTGACTGAGGGTGAAAACGGTTATGCCGGAATTAAATTTGAATATGACTCCATCGGCAATGTGATTAAACAGATAACGTATGGTGTGGATAAACAGGTATGTCTGTCACACGACGGTACTGCCGGAGCACTATTTGAATACAATGATAAAAACTTAGTGATAAAACAGACTAATTTGGGTCTGGATTTGCAGCCGGCTTATGACAACGATGGTATTGTAAATATGACAATGGAATATGACAAACGCGGAAATCTGACCAAATACTCGCTTTACGATACCGACGAAAGCGGTCTTGTTATGGCTAATGGTTTTGCCGGGAAAAATCTGGTTTACGACGAGCATGGGAATATTATCGAAGAAAATTTCTTTGATGATAAGGGTAATCCTGTATCTTCTCCCCAGATAGGATATGCCAAGGTGACATATCGTTATGATGAAAACGGCAATCTGAATAGAATCAGATATTATAATGCGGCCGGTGATTTGACATTGGTCAATGGCGTTGCCGGCAACGATATGAAATTGGACCGACGCGGAAATATCCTTGAGGATTTGCCTTTGGGCACTGATGAAAAACAAGCACCGTCGAAACTGAAACAGGTATTTAAATATGACGAATACGACAATGTCGCAGAATCATCTCTATACGGAAAAGACGGCAAGCCGGCTGCCAACTATCAGGACGTTCATAAATATCAGTGTAAATACAATAGCCGAAACCAGGAAATAGAAAATGCGAGATACGACACTAATGGCAATCTGACTGCCGGAAGTGACGACGGCTGGGCTATTTCGCGTACGGAATATGACGACCGTGGCAATCGCGTCAAACTATCATATTTTGGCGCTGACAAAATGCCCTGTAAATGTGACGAGGGCTGGAGCAGCGCGACATACGAATACGATTCTTTCGGGAATATTACAAGGCAATGCTTTTTCGGTACAGATGGCAAGCCCACTCCGGCCGATAAATTTCCTCCGGTCGGAATTGCAAGATATGACAAAAGAGGAAATCTGGTCTATGTCGCAGCTCAAAATGAAAATGGCGACTTCATTAATTACGCCGGTGAACCCTGGAGCATAAAATGTATGGAATATGATGACAGAAAGAATCTGACATCCGAGTCATATTTCGATACCGCAAACAATCCGACGCAATGCACCAACGGATATCATAAATTGGAAAACAAATATGATAAAACCGGTCGTCAGATAGAATGTGCCTATTACGGAACGACAAATCAACCGATTGCCGTAAACGGATACCATAAAGAGACAACCAAATACGATGATAACGGTAATGTCATAGAGTCCGCTTGTTTCGACGAGAATGGAAAACCCGTTAACTGTGCCGCCGGTTTTGCCAAAGTGGTATTTACATACAGCAGCGACGGAAGTACACCTCAGACGGCCAAATACTATAAGGCTGACGGTTCATTGCTTGCATCTCAGAACTGGACCGGCGAGGGCTGGGGAAATACCCAGGTGTTTTTTGACTGGAAACAACATGTGGCGGAGCTGGATGCCGAACTTCCCCTTGACAACGGCACGATAACCGTTCAGCAAATCAGGGTTACCGGCGGCAACGAGTGCGAGGTATGGTTTACTGTTCCTAAAACCGCCGGAGATTTCTCTTCAAGCGAACTGACGGAGTTAAAGAATTTGGTTGAGACATTTACGAGGGCTGTGGAGGAAGAGCTGCAACATAAACCCTACGTCACCGGAAAACTGTTTGACAAGAACTACAAGCTCCTTTATTCAATCCGGATCTGACAATACATCAATGCAAAATGTAGGGCTGTACCGCTTTGAACTGCACCCCAAAAGTTTTTGTCTAACTTTTGGAGTGCAGTTCAGTTTAGTGCGGCTCTACATTAAAATAATTATTGAGGGTGTTGCAGAACTCCAAAATTTCGGTTTGCGATGTAGGGACGCACGGCT
>CAMWJS010000041.1 GCA_947174635.1 uncultured Muribaculaceae bacterium | reverse complement strand
GGCTTATTCTAAAATTATTACTGACAGGCCTGATTATCTTCGATTGGCTGAATAGCTACTAAAAGCCATCGTTTTATAGTTACCTTTGTAACAGATATTTATGCGATATTACCAACATCTTTAGTAATATTAACCAACTTATAAACATATCCCAATGAAAAAGATTATGACTATGGCAAAGCATGCCGTTTACGGTATGCTGATGGTATTTTCGGTCGCTACGTTGACATCTTGTAACGGAGGTGGTGACGGCAAGGTCGTTTTTGCAAGCACTAAAGTACCTTTGCCGCTTGGCCGCTATGTTCAGCTCTCACGTCCGTATGCCACATACACACTGACAGAGCCTGATGGCAACGGCAACGGTGAGATGATTGTGGATTTTGATTTCGAAATATTACGTCATGTCCCAGGACTTGAATTCTTGAGTTTCAGGGCTAAACCTAAGAATAGGATTGAGGAAGAAGTGTTATATATTAAATTCAAGAGAGACCAACAGGCTGTAGAGGAACTGGCAAAAGCAATAAATGTAGAAGATTGTGATAGGGTCTCAATAAAATTCAATACTAAATATTGCGATAAAACTAAAAGAGAAGTCGAGGACATGGGAAAGTTTATTAATGGGAAAGAATTTAAAATTACCGATTCATCACTCTACTTATTCGTACCTCAGTCAAATGTGCATATATCAGGGGTAAATTCGCAGTCAATCAAAGTGAAAGAGCCTGTTACTATACGTTTGCTTTCCGATGATAATTCCTCAATTTATCTCGATTTTTCAGTCAAAGTATTATCCGATGTGCAATACAATCATCAGACAATAGTGGCCACAATCCGTACCGAAGATGGGAACTTCGAAGCAACGATGGAAAGCAGAGGTTATTTTAGTTTTCCTAACGTTAACAGATACTATATTTTACAAAGGGAAATGGACAAACTGCTGTCATCGCCGGTCGAAATCTACATTGACATGAAGTAAGTCGCGAATGCGGTTTTTAATGAAAGGACAAATGAACAAAAAGCCTGATTTATAGCTTTTTGTTCATTTGTCCTTTTTGTCGGTATGTCGCCCCTATGTTATGTTGCCGGGGCTTTTGTCCTTTTGTTAAAAGGGGGCTTATTTGTCGACTTTGACAGTTACGTCGGCTTCGAGCTTCTGCTGGACGGCGGCGTCGAGCACGGCCATTGTCACGAGGTTGACGATGTCGCGCACGGGGGTGTCGACGATATGCAGCGACGCGAAGTGCTTGTAGCTGGGACGGATACCGATTACCTCTTTGGCGATTTCTCCGAAGAGGAAGAACGTAGGCTTATGCTCCGCAGCGAAATGAAAAAGCACAATACACGTTTAGCCAGTGCTGCAAAAGAGTCCGGAGTCCTTACCAACAAGGATTATGGAATTTTTCAGAATGCCGGATACAAGGGCTTGTATGGAGGATTAGATCAAGATGATAATACATAAGCGTAAAAAGCTTAAAGAAAATCAGCGTATACTTGACCACATGGGAAGCACAGAACTTGCAGCAAACCATTTTCGAGCCACTCAGACTGAAGATAAATTGAGGCGTGATAGAATACAAGGGAAGGATGCCGCCAATCGAACACATTTTGAAGTAGGGCAGAAAGTCAGAGATACAATTATGGAGCTTGGCGGAACCATGCCCGAGGATTTGCCCACTACTGAAAGTATCAAGAGACTCGAGAGTAAGCAAAAGCGGCTCATTGACAAAAGAAAATCTACTGAAGACTCCGAATAGATATATTGCTCAAATACAAATTTCTGAAGTACACTATCATACCCATACGCCGATTAATAGGACAGTCGTGAAATCAAAAAAATGACTTCACGATTGTCTTAATTGAATATTTTATGGTTTAGCGGACAGTAATAATTCATTATCTCTAATTCCTTCTCTATGTGGCGTTTCGTGAGCATCGCTTCGTGCCTTTCTTCGGGATTAAGACTGTCTGACTCCAATGTTTGAGTTATTCTTTCAAGTACGTTTTCACAGTAGCATTTTCGGTTTTGCTGTACATCCTCAGGGAGCGCTGAAAATTCATCCTCGAACTGCTGCCACTCGTCACGTTCATAATCTGCGACCTCTTGAACCTCTTGATTGTAATTTTGGTCTTTTGAATCAGTCTTGTTACATCCCTGTAGTGCCAGAAATCCACATATCGCACAAATTGATATCACTATAGTAATCACAACGGTACTTATGGCCTTAGTGCTAAGGACACGAATCGGGTAATTTATACGTTCTTTTTTCATGAAATTAATAAATACTTGGGGTTCAAGAGAAGCGGATAACAATTCAATGGCAAATCTACGCAAAATTATGGATATAACATAATTGACTCCATGAGTGCTCCATATACTCTGGCGAGATGCTATCCACATGATTGACCTTATGCCTGTAATTGTCCATAATTCATGCATTTATGTATGCAAAAATAATCAATTATTATAAAATTCGGTAATTTGGAATCATTGGCAGAAATTAGTATAATATTGCAATATGACATTTTTTAAATTAACAAAATTTAACAAGTGGGGGGGGGGTAAAAACCATATATTTATAGTTATTTTTGTAACAGAGATTTATGCGGCGTTACCCTATATATTAACCAATTTTTAAACATATACCAATGAAAAAGATTAGGACTATGACCGGGCATGCTGTTTTGTGTATGCTGATGGTGTTTTCAGTCGCTATGATGACTTCTTGTAACGGAGGAGTTGACGGCAAGGTTGTTTTTGCAAGTACTAAAGTGCCTCTGCCACTTGGCCGCTATATCCAGCTGGCGCATCCGTATGCCACATACACACTGACGGAGCCCGATGGCAACGGCAACGGTGAGATGATTGTGGATTTTGATTTCGAAATATTACGTCATGTCCCCGATATAGAGTATTTGACATTTAAAGTCGAGCCGGTCAGGTGGGTTGATGGAGAGAAGAACTTTCGCCTTAAGTCCAAAAATGACCAACAGGCGGTAGAGCAGCTTGCAAATGTTATTGCAGATGAGAATGTCGACCGTGCTGTGGTAAGTTTTCATCGCCAATACGAAGACATGACGACAAAAGAGCTTGAAGCGAGACGGGATCGATGGAATGGAACGGAAGTGCAGTTCGAAAATTCGGCCATATATATAGAAGTGCCTGCGTCGAGAATACATCTGACAGGGGAGGGATCGAAGTCTGTTCGGGTTGTGGGGCGTTCGGCAATTCAATTGTATTCAGATAATTATTCGTCAATTTATGTCGAATACTCTGCGGAGACAATATCTCAGTTGGAATATCTCCGGACAGTTACATGTACGATAAAGACACAGGACGGAAGTTTCGAGGCTGTACTTATGGGTACTATGGGTAATGCTAATATGAAAGCATATCATCGTTGCGGTGTAGACAAAAATATTAAATATTATATCTCGCCCCGCGATATGGACAAATTGCTGTCATCGCCGGTCGATGTTTATATTGATGTAAAGTAGATACCCTCTGCAGTAATATAAAATCCCCGCCAAAGTAAGAGAGCATGTAATTCTTACTTTGGCGGGGATTTTGTATCTGACAGCTGTAAGGGCTATGCGTGGTTATTTGTCGATTTTGACGGCGGTGGCAGTTTCGAGCTTCTGCTGCACGGCGGCGTCGAGTACGGCCATTGTCACGAGGTTGACGATGTCGCGCACGGGGGTGTCGACGTTGATGAAGTGAACAGGTTTGTTCAATCCCATCTGGATCGGGCCGATGGCCTCGCCCACGCCCATCTCAAGAAGCATGCGGTAAGCTGCCGATGCCGCAGAGAGGTTGGGGAACACGAGGGTGTTGACCTTCTTGCCTTTGAGGCGTGAGAAGGGGAATGTGGCGTCGCGCAGCTCCTGATTGAGGGCGTAGTTGAGAGTCATCTCGCCGTCGATGGGGAGCTCGGGATACATGGCCTGCATGCGGTCGACAACGTTGTGCACTTTGACTGACTCGGGCATGACGCTCGAACCGAAGTTGCTGAACGATATCATCGCGATGTTGGGGTCGTGGGAGAAGAATTCCACCGAGTTGCGCGCCAGGCGGGCAATGTCGAAGAGGGTGTCTTCGTCGGTGGCCTGGTTGATGGCGGTGTCGGCGATGAAGAGGATGCCTTTCTGAGTGTCGACGATATGCAGCGACGCGAAGTGCTTGTAGCTGGGACGGATACCGATTACCTCTTTGGCGATTTCGCCGGGGAGGGGATTTGAGGAGTATGTTCCGCAGATGATTGCGTCGGCCAGACGTTCCTCAACCATCATCATGCCGAAGTAGTTGCGGTCGAACATGTTTTCGAGCGCTTCGGGATAGGTGACACCCTGGCGCTGGCGTTTCTGGGCGAGCTTGAGGGCGAACTCGTGGCGGCGGTCGGCTTCACGGTCGTGACGCGGATTGACAATCTCGATTCCGTCGAGGCTGATGCCGAGGCGTTTGGCGCGTTTCTCGATCATCTCTTCGTTGCCCAGCAGTATCGGGGTGCAGACGCCTATGCGCAGAGCGGTGGCGGCGGCGCGCAGCATCGAGTCGGTGTTTCCTTCCGAGAAGATGACGCGCTTCGGATTGGCCTTGGCTGCTTCGGTGAAGCGTCGTGAGAGCTGATTGTCGACACCCATGAGCGAACGGAGCTTGACGTCATATTCCTCCCAGTTGGTGATGGGTCGGCGGGCTACGCCTGATTCCATCGCGCCTCGGGCCACGGCAGGTGCCACGGTGGTGAGCAGACGGGGGTCGAGGGGTTTGGGAAGTATATAGTCGCGTCCGAACTTAAGGTTGGTCATGCCGTAGGCGGCGTTGACAACCGACGGTACGGGCTGCTTTGCGAGTTCGGCGATGGCGCGTACGGCCGCCAGCTTCATCTCTTCGTTGATCTGTGTCGCTCCCGAGTCGAGTGCGCCGCGGAATATGTAGGGGAAGCCAAGCACGTTGTTTATCTGGTTGGGATAGTCGGAACGTCCGGTGGCGAAGATAAGGTCGGGGCGCGATGCGATGGCCTTGTCGTAGGAGATTTCGGGATCGGGGTTGGCGAGGGCGAACACGATGGGGCGCTCTGCCATCGACTGTACCATCTCTGTTGTCACAACATCTTTCACCGAAAGGCCGAGGAACACGTCGGCGCCTACCATTGCTTCGGCAAGAGTCTCGATGTCGCGGTCGGTGGCAAATTCGGCTTTCTGCGGCGACAGGTTGGGGCGTTTGCGGCTGATGACTCCTTTTGAGTCGCACATGACGATGTTGGCCGGATTGACGCCGAGAGCCACGTAGAGGCGGGTGCAGCTTACAGCGGCTGCGCCGGCGCCGTTGACAACGAGGCGTATTTCTTCGATTTTCTTATTCTGGAGCTCGAGAGCGTTGAGCAGACCTGCGGCCGAGATGATGGCGGTGCCGTGCTGGTCGTCGTGCATCACGGGGATGTTGCACTCTTCCTTTAGGCGGCGCTCTATTTCAAAGCATTCGGGGGCCTTTATGTCCTCGAGGTTGATGCCTCCGAAAGTCGGAGCTATCGCTTTGACTACCTGGATGAATTTCTCGGGGTCTTTTTCGTTGACTTCGATGTCAAAACAGTCGATGCCCGCAAATATCTTGAAAAGCAGGCCCTTGCCCTCCATAACCGGTTTGCCGGCGAGCGCGCCTATGTCGCCCAGGCCGAGCACTGCGGTGCCGTTGGAGATGACGGCAACGAGATTTCCTTTGTTGGTGTATTCGTAGGCGTCCTGCGGATTCTGTTCTATCTCCAGACAGGGGAACGCTACGCCGGGCGAATAGGCCAGGGCGAGGTCATGCTGCGAGGAGTAGGGTTTGGTGGGCACGACTTCTGTCTTGCCCGGACGCGGATAGCGGTGATAGTCCAATGCCGCTTCTTTCAAATTGTTTGACATAATCTTTCTACCTTAAATTATTTATTCTGGTCGTTGGCGGCATGGATGCCGCGTCGTTTGTTGTTTTCAAGTATATATCACGTGTCAGAACGCTTCGTAAACGTAGGGTACGCCCGACCCGACAGGGTACAGATACAGGTATGCTCCGCGTATATACCATGTGAAGCGCCATGTATCGCCCGTTGCGAAGTAGACATACAGGGTGTTGTCGAAAGTCTCCCAAGTGAAGTAGTATGTCGACTGCCCGGCATAATCCGATATGAAGTATGAGCCTGTGCCGTCGTGGTTGAAGCAATATTCGTTATAGTCGGCGCCGGGAGGGTCGACTATTGCCCAGCATCCTTCGATCGGACTCCAGTAATCGTCCTCTTCGGTGCATGATGTGGTGAACAGGGCGACGAACATCACAAGCATCAGCGATAGTGAAAAATTGCGCATACGGTTGGTCTTTTTTTTGTTGAATTGTGATATTTTGCAAAAATACAACATTTTTTCTTTATAAATGTTGCGTTTTTAAATAAATTTGTGACAATTGTCTATATTTTATGTAAATTTAGTAAATGGGCTGCATTTCATGTCCTGTGCCTCCGCGTTACGCTTCAAATGCGGCGGCACAGAGTGATGCAACGGCTTGAGTCTATGCGGCTGTATCCGCGGTAAGACTTTCCGGCGGCTGTTATAGTGGACTCTACCGGGAAGTGTGACACGGGGTCACCGGCTCTTTGTCCGATTGCTTTTATGCCGATACCGTCGCGGAGCGGGAGGCCAGCTGTTGCCGCTGCCTTGTAGACGGCCTCTTTGATGGTCCATGCGCATAGGAGCATATCGCGTCCTGTCATGAAGCGGGTCTCATTGTCGTTGATGAATTTTGATGCTACGCGTTCAAGCTTGTCGCTCGTGTCCTCAATGTCTATGCCGAAGTGTCGGTGATGTTCGCTCAGGGCTATGCATGCTCCGGTGCGGCAGTGGGATATCGATATGGCAATTTCTATCGGTTCCTGTAGTCCGGTTTTCAGGAATGGGGCACCGCTTTCGAGATGGCCGAGCGCCGCTCCGGCAAGCATGGCGTAACGGCCGCATGCCTCGGCTGCATGGTTGATGAGGGTGTAGGTCAGCTCGCGCTCATGCCGCCTCTTTTCGCTTGCCATGCCTGATATGTCGGCAAGTTGAGAGGGGGACAACGCGCTGCGGCCGATGTCATCGTATGCGGCAATGAAAATCGCGATGTCGTCAATAGTCTGGCTCATGATGCTCATCGGCGCATGGTTTTTAAGGCGTATATAATGTCGCGGCGCAGCATGCCGGTGACGGGTGCAAGGGAGTCGGCTGTGGCGGCCGATGCTTCCGGGACGAATGCAGTGCCGCTGACCACCAGCGAATGTCCGTCGGTGGCGATGAACTGTACGGGTGTGGCGATGTCGCCGCGGCTCACGATCACTTTGTTCTCAAATCCCGCCGGAGAGTCAAACTCAATCAGTTCGGCATCGGCGCCGCCGAGATTGAGGCTTATGCGCTCAAGCCGGTTGTCAATCACCTGGCCGGCAGTGGCCGGGTCGACGGGGGTGATTGTGAAATATATAGTGGAGTTGAAGCGGGGGTAGTTCACGTCGATGAAACGTGAGCTGCCGTCGTTGGCGCTGCGGAGGGTGTGGACGGCGTGGTCATTGACGCCGATGCTGAGGTTGCCGATGCCGGTGTCGATATGGGTGAACACCGGGTCGGCTGTCTCGATGCGCGGGTAGGCGTGCCGGCGCGGCACCGGTGTGGCGTCGTTTCCGGCATTATTTGTGCAGCCTGCGAGCATGCAGGTCAGTGCCGTCAGCAATAACAGGCATGTTTTAAACGTTTTCAACAGGTCAGTTTTTTTCAATGGTCGGTCAAGGTGTCCGGTGTCACGATGTCTGCACTTCGTTCATCACCTTGACGCGGACGTTGGTGATGCGGTGGTGCTCGATGTCGAGAATTAGGAAGCGGCACCGGCCGTAGACGAGCGGCTCCTTCTCTTTGGGGAAATCCCCCTTTATGGCGAGAAGCATGCCGGCGAGGGTCTCGCAGTCCTCGGTGACCTCGGCATATTCCTCTTCGTCAAGCCCGGTCACGCGGAAGAAGTCGTTGAGCAGCGTGCGTCCCTCGAAGATATAGGTGTCGTCGGGAAGACGTTTGTAGGTCTTTTCTTCCTCGTCGTACTCGTCGTTGATGTCGCCGACAATCTCCTCGAGCACATCCTCGAGAGTCACGATGCCCTGGGTTCCGCCGAACTCGTCGATGACGATGGCCAGGTGTATCTTCATCTTGCGGAAATCTTCAAGCAGGTCGTCGATAGTGCGCGATTCGGGTACGAAATATGGCTTGCGCACGAGCTTCTGCCAGTGGAATTCCTTGTCCTCTTTGCCGATATAGGGGAGCAGGTCGCGGGCGTAGAGCACACCGCGTATGTTGTCCTGCGTGTCCTCATAGACCGGCAGGCGCGCGTAGCCCGACTGCAGCACCACGTCCATCACCTTGTCGAAGTCCCAGGTGATGTCGAGGTCGGTGATGTCGACGCGCGGTGTCATCACCTCAGAGGCGGTGGTGTCGCCGAAACGGAGTATCTCTTTGAGCATGTCGCGGTCGGCGCCGCTTTTCATATCGGTGATTTCGAGCGCTTTTTCGAGCTCGTCGGTCGATATGTTGTCATGCTTTTTGGTTACCACTCGGTTGACGATGCCGGTGCTTTTTACCAGTATCGACGACAGCGAGTGGAACGCTTTCATGAGAAAAGTGACTCCCCCGATTGATTTCTTCGCCCATGCCAGAGGGTTCTGCTTGGCAAGAAGTTTCGGGAAAATCTCTCCGAAAAGGAGTATGAGGAAAGTAAGGATTACGGTCTGTAGCACGAAACTCAGCACTGCCGACATTCCGGAGAATACTGGCCCGAGTGCGAAGTTGCAGAGCACAACGATGGTGACATTGACAAGGTTGTTGGCGATAAGTATTGTCGCGAGTAACCGTTCGGGTTGTTCAAGCACACCGCGAATGCGTTCGCCGGTGCGGTCATCGTCAAGACGCTCGTCGTCGGCGTCAAGAGAAAAGAAAGATATTTCACTTCCGGATACAAAGCCTGAGATGAACAGGCAGAGGACACCGAACGCCAGCGCTACGATCTGCGCCGCTCCGAAGCCGGTGATGTCTGCTAAAATGCCGCCTGCGATTTGTGTGGCAGGTAAAGGGTCTACGTCCAAAATATATTGCTGTTGGTTAATAATACGGCTGCCGACCGATATGGTGTGTAGAGTCGTGAGCCATTGACTTCCGCAAAGATACAAAAATTTGACGAATGCACAAGAGGAACAGGCAATTTACGCAGGTGTGAAAAGGTTTGTCTTTTTGTTAAATTTTGATAATGGCATGAAAATGTAGCGGTGGTATAATTAACGGCACTCCAAAAGGTTTGCAGGCATTTGGAGTGCAGTTTGTGTTCGTCTGGTTTTAAAATAAGTAACTGTTCAAAATAATGAGAATGGTTGGTATAAAATAATTTTAAACAGTTACTTAGCTCAGTTTACTTCATTAAATCTTTTGAAATAGCGCCGGATATGCTCAAGCTGGACTTTGGAAATGTCGTAAAATTTTAGGGATTGTATAACGTTTCTTATCCCAAATTCCGGAATGAGTTTGCCAAATGATACATTCATAAAAAGTGAAGGCAAAGCATCCACACCATCAAAGTTGAGTTTGATAGTTCCTCCTGTTTCCATGATTGGTTTTGCTAAATCATATAGTTTAGCTCCTCCTTCTGGAAAAGAACCATTGACCAATAAATCCTTTATATAAATATAATCGTTCATAATTGCTACCAATCAAAATCGTTAAACAAATCACTTTCACCAATAATCTCTTCGTTTTCCAATTCGGAAATATCGTATTCAAAGTGTATTAGAGTACCTTTAAAACAAAAAGACTGATGTAATGTTCTTTCTATTCTTGAACATTCTCCATTTGCATCAATCTTCTCCCCGACAATAAACAATTCATTCTCGCTGAGTATTTTTAATCGGTCATATTTGCCGGGTAATGAAGATATTACATCATCCAAGCCTTTGCCTGCGTTGTGCTGACTGGATTTTGCTGATACTCCAAGTCTTGTAGCCCATTGAACATAGTTGCATTCCGGTGCCGGAGTGATATTGGCTTTCTTTAGACAAGACGGAATTCCAATTCCGAAATCACAAAATGCGATGTTAATTTTTCCTATCTTTTCATCAAAATGAATATAAGAATAAGCTATTCCTTTAGCATCGGCATGGTCTGCAACATTTGCATAAAGTTCATTCAAGGCATTAGTGAATGCTGAAAGATCTTTTCCTTTAAAGAATGATCGTTTTAAATAAGCGGACAGTGAATGGCTGTAGCCAAAAGTTTGCTCGTTGTCAACTTTCCAAAGATTGAAAATTGAGGGTTGTGCAGCACCGATATGTGGTGTGTCTGAAAAATACTGCTCAAGATGCAAATCCTCACGTAGAAAAATCTCGACGTCTTTTCCGGCTGTTAATATGACACGGTTTGTTATAGAAATCGAATAAGCCAACAAACATGCCAGTGTGACAATATGGACAGGTTGAAGATATGGGATGTCAATGTCTTCAGAAAGTATAAATTGAATATTATCTGTTGATTTGACATGACACAACCGACTTCTGATGTCAGATATCTGCGCTACCCAATCGTATAGGGTCTGACTTTTCTTGATTTGTTCGTAATGGGTCATTGCGTTTAGTAAGTCGAGTTGAACTGAGTCGAGTATTGAATTGCGAATTTTTACTTTCACAAAGTTACATTTTTTTTATGATAGTCAAAATTTTAAGCATAAGTAACTGTTCAAAATTATTTTGATATTATGGCGGAAGGATTTTTTAGCCGATTTTTATTGAGGAAGAAGGAATGTAGCGAGCTACATGACTGATGACGAGATAGAAAGCGGCATAAAAGACTCCGACAGAATATTAAAATAATGAGAATGGTTGGTATAAAATAATTTTAAACAGTTACTTAAGTTTTAAGTAGATATCAGAGACGGTGTAAATGTTATGTGAATATGAATATTGAGTTATTGGCTTTTTTTGATACGCACGTCAATTCAGGTTGTTATTTTTGGCAATTGGATGTAAATGATTAAATTTGCGTGATAAAATATATAGAATTATGAAAATAGCACTTATCGGTCACGGTAAAATGGGCCGCATGATAGAGAATATCGCCCGCCAGAGAGGGCATGAGATAGTGGCAATCATCGACGTCGACAATCAGGACGATTTTGACTCGGAAGGATTTCTTTCGGCCGATGTCGCAATAGAGTTTACCGTGCCCGCTATGGCTGTAGCCAACTATGAGCGTGCGTTCGAGCGCGGCATTCCCGTGGTTTCGGGCACTACGGCATGGGGCTCGGTCGACGACCTGCGTCCTATGATTGAGAAATATGACGCCACATTCTTCTGGACCTCCAATTTCAGCGTGGGTGTGAATATATTCTTCGCGGTCAACCGTTACCTCGCCCGCATCATGAACCATTTCCAGCAATATAAGCCGTCGATGCTCGAAATTCACCATATCCACAAACTCGACCACCCGAGCGGCACCGCCAAGACTCTCGCCGAGGGCATAATCGAGGAGACAAAACGCATCGACCGCTGGACTGAAGAGCCTGCCGGTGACGATACGCTTGTAATCGACCACCGCCGCGAGGGGGAAGTACCGGGCACGCATATCATAAACTGGAAATCGCCGGTCGACACAATCACCATCGGTCACGAAGCCAACTCGCGCGAAGGTTTTGCGCTTGGCGCCGTAATCGCAGCCGAGTACACCAAAGGCCGCCACGGTATTCTCACAATGGACCAGCTCATGGGCGACCTTCTCAAATAAGATAACTCTGCAATGGAAAATAACAACACAAACAATACCGGTTCGGCATCATCCAAAGGCTTTGCCGGCAAGGTGAAGGAGTTCACGGCCAAAATCGGACCGAGCCTGCGGGCGCGCACTTCAGGCATCAAGACCACACGCTGGGTGCGTTTCGGCATAGTCGCCGCACTCTGGATCGCATTCACCGTATGGATGCAGACATGGTGGCTCTTCTTAGTGCTTTTCCTCCTGTTTGACATCTATATCACCGGCTATATCCCCTTCACGTGGTGGAAGAAAAGCAAAAGCAAGACCGTCAGAACAGTCATGGCATGGGTCGACGCTCTGGTCTACGCCCTCATTCTGGTATATTTCGTGTTCAACTTCATCGGACAGAACTACACCATACCGTCGTCTTCGCTTGAAAAAACCTTGCTTACAGGCGACTATCTGTTTGTCAACAAGCTGACCTACGGACCGCGTGTGCCTATGACTCCGGTGCATTTCCCCTTGGTGCACAACACATTGCCTATACTCAACTGCAAGAGCTATCTTGAGTGGCCCAATGTCAAATACCATCGTCTGAAAGGTTTGCGCAGTGTCGAGAGCGGCGATATCGTGGTATTCAACTTCCCCGCCGGCGATACGGTGATGACCAAGGCGCCCAACCCCGATTACTACCAGCTTGTGGCGCTCAACGGATATGACGCAGTCAACAGCAACGAGCGCGTGTTCGGCAAGAAAATAACGCGTCCGGTCGACCGTCGCGAGAACTATGTCAAACGTGCTGTCGGACTTCCCGGCGAACGTCTTAAAATCGTTGACGGAGAGGTGTATATCAATGGGGAGAAACAGACTATGCCCCGCGACGCTCAGTTCGCCTACTATGTCATAACCGACGGCAACCGTTTGTCCGACAGTTTCTTCGAAGACCTCGGAGTGGCTGTCGACGACCGCACACTCCTGTCTGTGCCGGCAGGCTATCCCCCGGTCTACCGCTTGCCCCTCACACGCGAGATGCTTGCTAAGGTCGAGGCCAATCCTCACGTGGAGCAGGTTGAGCGCGAGCCCGCTGAAAACGACCCGCTTCACATATTCCCCTTTGAGCTTTCGGCTCGCGAAGGGTGGACCCGCTCAGATTATGGCGGCGCTGACGGTATACTGATACCGAAGAAGGGTATGACTGTCGGTCTGGATTATGACAACTGGCTTCTCTACGAGCGTGCCATACGCGTGTATGAGAATCATCCCGACGCCCAGTGGAAGGACGGCAAGGTATATATCGGCGGACATCCGGCCGACACATATACTTTTGTCATGGATTACTACTTCATGATGGGCGACAACCGCGACAACTCGCTTGACTCGCGCTACTGGGGTTTTGTGCCCGAAGACCATATCGTAGGCACCCCGATGGGTGTGCTGATATCCTTCGACAAGGACAAGTCGATTTTTGACGGGAAGATACGCTGGAACCGCATATTGCGTGACGCAAATCCTGATAAATGAGCTATTTCGGTCATATCGAAGCGCAACTGACTCTGCCGCTCCGTTATTTCGGAGCGGTTGATTACTATGCTGTCATGGGCGCTTGCGCGAGGGTAGTGGTCGATGATACGGCACGCTACGACAAGCGGCAGAAAGGTACCCACCGCATGGATATCGTCGACACCCACGGCGTCAAATCGCTCACCGTGCCTGTGAGCCGCCCCGATGGCGTAGACGGTCCGCTGCGCTGGAGTGATATCGCTATATCGCGTCACGGCCAATGGTGGCATGTCGTAGCCGAAACACTCGCTTCGGCATACGGGCGCACACCATTTTTTGAATTTTATATCGACCGTCTCCGCCCGTTTTTCTCAGCATCGACTCCCGACATCTATCCCGACGTGGCGACCCTTTGCCGCGAAGCCGACGCAGCCGTACGCGCAATCCTCGGCCTCGACAACGACATCACCTACGCCTCGCAGGAAATGCGCTCCGTGCCCGGCGCAATGCCCGTAATAACCCAATCGGAGCTAATAACCGAACCGACGGAATACTACCAGGTACGCCACGACAAATTCGGCTTCGTCCCCCGTCTGAGCATCCTTGACCTCATCTTCAACATGGGCCCGGAAAGCCCCCTCCTCCTCCGGAAGATGACACAAGGTTATAAATTTTGACGTGTCCTAAAATTCAGGACAAAAAACTCAAAAGTGTCCTAAAAACAGGGACAGTAATAATTAAAAAATAGTTCCCATCTGAAATTTTAACATTTTTACTTGCTCAAGTCCTATATTTCCCCGCACGCCGAGCGCAGCGAGGCTAACCCGTAAATATAGTAAAGGCTTCCGCAGGACGCCGGTTTATATCATCGACCCTCAGCCTCACCTTGCCACATACCCGCCTGTCCTGTTGTCATATCACATGTTATAAAAAAGCACATCCGGATATTGCTCCGGATGTGCCGTTGGTTTTTTTGACCGTTTTGTATGTGTGTTTATCTGTTATCTGAACAATTCTTTAGAAACCGCTGAGCCCTGGCGGCGTATATATATGCCTCGGCTCGGGCTGATGACCCTGCGACCCTGCATGTCGTAATACTCTACAGGAGCATCCGCATCAGGCTCTGCCACTGCATCATCTTCAATCTCTTCCGACCCTGACGTCTCAGGGCGTTTGATCCTGATCCACAGATCACCGTCTGTTGGAGACAACCATCCCGGAATGTATAAAGCGGCAGCTCCGGCGGGCACATACAATGTCTCTCCATCGAAGCTGAGTTCCGCGCCTTCCTCATTCTGACAGTTCCAGAACTGTCGGGTACTGTACCATATAGGATAAATGACATTACTGATCATAGTTGTCAGCCCGGTGTTAAACGGTTGTGTCGCAGCCAAATCTTCTGTCAGGACTTTTCCGTTGAAATACATCTGTTGGCTTGCTTTGTCATTATCTACAGGTTTTATGAATTTATAGATTTCTCCGCTCTTCTCGACGCGGCTGCTTTCGCTGAATGATAACAATTCCAGCTCGCCGGTTACCTCATACGTGGCGGTGCCATAATATATGAACTTATTTATTTCCGCGTGCGCATATTCATTGAGATAATTTCCGTCTGCTCCAAATGGCACCACAATCAGATAATATCCGGACTTGCCATAAGCCTCAGTTACATCGATTTTGACTTTGCGCGGCTCAGTGGTCCGGCTTCGGGCAGTGGTGCCTCTCACGTCAAGTTTATATACATTCCCCCTCACATTGTCGATGCTGCTCGAATTTGTTGATACAAGATAGGAGGCGCCGCTTATGATTTTATCTGCATAACTCTTAAAACTGTCATAGCTCCCGAGCGGCATCATTGCATACTTCAATGTCGCCACATCATCAGAAAGCGACACATCCATATATGCGGTTGACTCTTCCGTATCGACATACATATTTCCTACTATCGAAAAATCGCTCGGCAACACTACAGTATAAGAATAATTAATCGTGACTCGGTTATCTTCTATCCGGTTAAGACTCTGTTTGACTTGCTCCAACGTATATCCGTTTTTCAGTGCGAGCTCTACAGCGCTGTTAGGATATTCTGCATACGTATGGTCTATAGACAAGGTGCTTTCGCCGTAACTTTTGTAAGTTATTCCCAGCGGGCGGTATGACGGATAACAATAACCGTCTCCGCACATGTTGATGTCCAGATAATATTCGTCATTGTCGAGTACTCGTTCGGGAAAATATTCAGCGAATCCGCTGTCCGGACCAAATGGTGAAACTATTCTGATGACACTCCCCGGAGCATCCGCCGGAGTCAGACATTTTCGCGTGTATTGCGTCTGCCCGGTGATTAATGTTGCATTTCCACAGTCAGTCCACTCTCTTTCTTCATCAATATTCGATGATATATATAGAGAAAATCCCTGAATGCCCAGATTTCCGGATGCAACAAAGCGCCCCTGCTCGTCCTCTGCAAAAATGGAGAGTTCCTTTTGCACCGGACTGTCAAGCGGTATACGTATCTCGTCAACGGCACGAGGCGCCTCCGACTGATTGCTCAGCAGCTCATAATATGCCTCATCGGTATTGTATGAAACAAACGGTTCGTACACCCGATATCTCACTCGGGCCACGCCCTCTCCGCGTTTTATCTTTATAACAGCTTCTCTTGTATATTTGTCATAGCATGGTTCTGCCTCAAAATCTATCTCAAATGGCTTCATCCCTTCAATCTGTATCGGCACAATGCCATTGAGCCTATAGACCGGTGCCAGCTCCCCCGACTCATTGGTCGCTTTATATTGCACGCGAGTAAATCCGAACCCGCCTCCGACATCACTAAAACGCACATTATCGCATGTCACTGTAAAGACGCTGTCAACGTAACCGTCACGGTCCACAGCCCATTTCGTCTGTTGAGGGGCAACATAACCGCGATTTGTTTTCGTGTCGGCATCTAAAATCAGATTTTCAACATCAAGCATATAGCCGAAACGATACTGCACTATCGTAGTGTCGGATAGCAATTGCCTGCGCTCTACGGATGTAGTAAAGTTGGTCTCTCCGAAGCAAATCGTACGATATTCATCATAACTTGTGTTTCCAAGATATACCCAGTCGCCATATTCATCATCACTCCTGACCACTCTATGCACTTGATTTTGCGCATGTCCTTCATAGTTCCCCTCGACACTTGTCAATTCTGCTAACACCGGTTCTACTCCGCGACTTGCTTTTATTGTCACGGACTCCCGATTGATGTGGCCGAGCTTTTTCAATGCAGCCTGGCCTACTCCGCCGGTTGCAATAATAATACCCGCCACCAATAATAATTTTTTCATAATATATGGATAAATAATTGGTAATGGCGCAAAATTACCAAAAAAACCATAAATTACCCCCCCCAATTGTTAAAATATGTTATATTGTAAATTTCTCCCATATTCTCTCACCCCAAATTCTACCCACTATTACCCCGCACATCACATCCTCCACTCCCTCACCCAACGCCCTCATGACATCACCCTCTCCGACCCTGCAGGCGGTAGCCGGGGCGGGGGCGTCTCGCCCCCGCGAAACCCTGACAGTCTGTGGCATCATCATAGCATACAGCCCGTCTTGCTCCCCGGTGACATCCCCGGGGGCGAGACGCCCCCGTCCCGGCTACCGCCCGCAGCCACTCCTGTCCGACCTGTCTGACTGGTCCGACTTGTCTCCTCCGCCACACCGCCGACCTATAAACCACGGGGCCGCGACGTTTCCGTCCGGCCCCGCACATCACTCTGTTGAGTGGTATACGTCAGAATACTATGCGGGTGCTGCCGGTGGGGATGTCGGAGTGGGAAGATGTGCCTTCGGTGTCTGTGAGGGTGTCGTTGTCGGCAGTCGCAGGCTTTTTGTGGGCTTTCTTTATTTCTTCCACCACACGGCGGTCGCGCGACGATGTCGGCATATTCTCGAATTTCTCTATGATGGAGTCATCGTTGATCTGGTCGGGGGTAAGGATGATGTACTTCTGCGCTTCGGGCGAACGTACGATTGTCTCGGTTTTCCCCTTTCCGTAAAGGTCGACGAGCCGCTTGGCGGTGTCGGTGGGCTTTTCGATTGGTTCCTCGAGGATTACGGGGCCGCTCTCATTGACTGAGCCTGCATTGACGGTTTTTTTTTCGGGGCTGTTTTTTTCGTTGTTGTCGTTTCGGGTGGCGAAGCCGGCCGCAAGAATGGTGATTTTGACCTTGTTGCCGAGCGAGCTGTCTTTGGCCAGACCCCAGATGATGTCGACGTTGGGGTTGATGTCAGATACGAATTCCGATATCTCGCTGGCCTCTTTCATGAGGAACTCCTGGTCGCCGTCGGGGTTGAAGTAGATGTTGAACAGCAGTCGTTGCGAACCGAAGATGTCGCGGTCTTTGAGCAACGGAGAGTTGAGAGCGTCGTTGATGGCTTTGGTGACACGGTGTTCACCCTCGCCGTAGCCTATTGAGATGACGGCGGCGCCACCGTTGCGCAGTGTGGTGTCGACGTCATTGAAGTCGATGTTGATTACGGTGTTGCTGTTGGTAATCATTTCCGATATGCCGCGGGCAGCGATAGTCAGCGTGTCGTCGGCCTTGCCGAACGCGTTGATGAAGTTGAGCTCGGGGTATATCTCGGTCAGTCGCTCGTTGTTGATGACGAGCAGGGCGTCGACATATTTGCTCATTTCCTCGGCGCCTTCAAGAGCCTTGAGGATTTTTTTCTGACCCTCGAAGAGGAACGGAATGGTGACGATGCCGATTGTGAGCATGCCGTGCTCGCGGGCTATGCGGGCCACTACCGGTGCTGCTCCCGTGCCGGTGCCTCCTCCCATGCCGGCGGTGATGAACACCATTTTGGTGTTGTCGGTGAAGAGGTCGGCGATACTCTCCTCGCTGTCGAGTGCGGCCTGACGCGCCACCGACGGTACGTTGCCGGCACCGAGTCCGGTCTCGCCAATCAGCAGTTTATTGGGCACGGATGAGTTTTTAAGAGCCTGGTCGTCGGTGTTGCATACCCAGAATGACACGTTTTCGATATTCTGGTTGTACATGTGCTGCACGGCGTTGTTGCCGCCGCCGCCAACACCGATTACCTTTATGATGCTGCTTTTGACTGTCTGCGGGATGAACTCTGCCGCTTGTGATATATCTTCGATTGTCATGATTGACTGATTTTAACTTTATGTTGAAATAAATTGGCGGCCCATTTCGTCGGTTGCCGGCTCCTGTCTCTATCGGTTTGCGTGTGGATTATTCCTCGTCGTCAAAGCGGTCGGCCTCGTCGTCGCGGAACATCTTGGTGAACTTCTCCTTTATGCGCGCTATTATCGGATTGGGATTGCTGACGTTCTCCTGGGTCTTGCGGGCGCCTTTTCTCCGTCCGTTGCCTTTGAATTTGCGGTCGATATAATCGTCTTCATCAATATCGTCTTCATCGTCGTCGACACCGATGCGTATCTTGCCGTCGTCATAATCGCCGGCATCATGCGCGCTGTAGCCGGTGCTTCCCGTAGCCGTTGTGTTGTTGTTGCCGCCTGATTCGGGAAATTCCATGCGTGCCACCGGCGACAGGCAGTCGGCCGGATTGCGTTCGGCTGCGGCAATAAGCAGTGCCACGACATCGCTTATCTCGTCGGCCGATATGGAGGTGTCGGAGATGCGTATGTTGCGGGGAGTGGTGCCCATGCGCACCTTCATGTTGCTTTGCGAGGCTATCATGTCGCTGAGTCCTTTGAGACGGGCACCTCCGCCTGTTGTCACGATGCCTGAAGGGAGGTCGGCGGGAGTGAGGCCTGCATACTCGATGTTGGCTATGACGTTGGCTACGATCTCGCCGGCCCGGGCCGATATGTAGCTGTTGAGTTCGGGCTGCTCGATGGTGTGCTGTCCTGCATGACGCGCCGGGCCGTCGCTCGGCGATACGATGCCAATGGAGCGTTTGATGCTCTCGGCATGCTCCTCGAGGTGATTGAGCGACACGAGGTCACGGGTGATGTTGCGCGAGCCCATCGGGAGCGTCACCATGTAGCGGAGTACGCCTTTCTTGTAGATGATTATAGAGGTTGTCTCGCAGCCGAAGTCCACAAACATGCATCCCAACTGCTTCTCGTCGGGCGTAAGCACCATGTTGGCCTGGGCCAGGGCGCTGACAATGTAGCCGTTGACCTGGAGGTTGAGGCGCTCGGGAAACACTCGGTTGAGGTTGTTCTTGATGGCCGGCATGCCTTCTATCACGCTGAAAGTGCCTTTGATGGAGCGACCGATGCGTCCTACGGGATTGAGGGTCGACTCGTTGTCGACGATAAATTCGTAGGGGAGGAGTTCGTAGATTTCCTTGTCACCGTTGCCTACAGTCGTAATCAGGTCTTTGAGCCGTTCGATTGACGATGTGTCGATTTCGGTATCGCTGTCGAAACGTGATGTCTCGGAGGCAAGCGACGCGCCGATGGTGCAGCCGCTCAGACCGACGTACACACCTGCTATCTTGCGGGGCTGGATGGCGCGGGCGTTCTCCAGCTTGCGGCAAATGCTGTCGACCTTGGTGCTTACTTCCTCCACATTCTTGACGTGTCCGTAGCGCACGCTGTCGGCGACGCGCTCTTCCTGCACGGCTAATATGTTGAGTGCTCCGGTGGGGTCGACTGAAGCGAGCGCCCCGCGTATCTTGGAGCTTCCGATTTCGATGGCTACGATATATTTGTCGTCCATATAGGCTGTATTTGGTGTTAACGGGTTGTTGTGAGTACTGATTGTATGGTCGCTGCGGAGGGAGTTAAATTATTTTCGGCTTAATGTCGGCCACGTTCACGCTGTCGCGCTGGTTGATGATGTCGATGTCGATGTCTTCGTCCTCATATTCGAGTCCTTCGGTGTCGACAGGATTTTTGCGGAGCCGGCCGGGCACTATCTTTCCTATCACCTGATTGGCGAATTTCACCGATATGGTGTCGTAGTAGTTCCAGCCTTTTACATCAAGCACCTGATTGTAGAATGCGAAAAGACGCGTCATCTTGTCATCTATGTTGTTTCCGTCGCCGATGTTGACTATGTGGCCGCTGACGGAGGGTATGATGAAAATATCGCCGTTGCGGTCTACCTTTAGAGCTGAAACGAGTTGAGACCATGTTTTGTTTTCGTCGATGCGCTCGAGCAGCGGTATTATTTCTCCGGCATTGTCGAGGGTGTCGTTGTCGGTGATGACTACGGGCACGTCGATCTGATAGCGCGCCGATGCCTGCAGATGCTTGCCTGCCTTGTTGATGTAGTATGAGCCGTTGCGGTCGAACACACGGGCAACAGGTATCATCGGAACCACATCGATGGCGATGACGTCGTTTGCAAGACGCCGGCAGTTCACGTCTTCTATGATGCTGAGAGTGCCGAGGCGTTGCTCGATATTCTTCAGATTGTAGGCCGATGCGGCCATCGAGTCGGCCGATGCCGTTATGCCGCCGAGCTCATGGTCGATATCCTCGGGAGTCACAAACTGCGACATCTGGTTTTGCGACACACTGATTCTGACGCCGGTGCAGGGGGCTTCCGCTGCGATTCCCTGCGACGTGGCGAGCGCTATCACCAGGTATACGGTGAGCATCAGTGAGAGTATGCAAAGTGTTATACCGCGCTTTGTGAGCATAATATGTTGCTTGACAATTTGTTATCTGACTGCATCGATGATTTCGGGGATAAAGGTGTTGATATCGCCCGCACCGGCTGTCAATAAGATTTCAAAATTAATATTTTTTATTGTCTTTGTCAATAGCTCTTTGCTAATCAAATGCTTTTCTTTGCAAGAAATTTTGTCAAAGATGATTTCGGATGACACTCCGGGGATTGGTTCCTCTCGGGCCGGATAGATGTCGAGGAGCACCACTTTGTCGGCGAGCGAGAGCGCTTCGGCGAACTGTGCGGCGAAGTCGCGGGTGCGGCTGTAGAGGTGCGGCTGGAACGCCACCGTGAGCTGTCGGCCGGGATAAAGAGCCTTGACCGACGATATCGAAGCTTTCAGTTCGTCGGGATGGTGGGCGTAGTCGTCGATGATGACTCTGCCTTCCGGACCCTCTTCGCGGAGGTGGAATTCAAAACGGCGTTTCGGCCCCATGAACGACGCTATGGCGCGGCGGATGTCATCGGGTGTTGCCTCGCCGGTGAGAAGGGTGGCGGCTGCGGCTGCCACCGAGTTCTCTATGTTGATTTCTACCGGTACGCCGAGTTCGATATCTGAAATCCTGCCTTCGGGAAGAATTTCGCGGGGCACGATGAGGTCGTAGACGACAGTGCCGTTGCCGCGGCGTATGCGGTCGGCGTGGAAGTCTCCTTCGTCGCGCGAATATGTGTAGGTAGTCACCCCTTCCGGCGCGTCGGGACGGAATTTCAGCCCTGTGTGCACTATCAGTTTGCCGTCGGGGTGGATAAGCTGCGTGAAGCGGGTGAAGCTCTCGAGATAAGCCTCCTCGGTGCCGTAGATGTCGAGATGGTCGGGGTCGGTTGATGTGACAGTGGCAATGTAGGGGGAGAGATGATGGAACGAGCGGTCGTACTCGTCGGCCTCGATTACGCTGTAGGGCGATGAGGCGTCGAGCAGGAAATTGCTGTTGTAGTTGCGGAGCACGCCCCCCAGAAAAGCGTTGCAGCCCGCTTGCGATGTATGCATGATATGCGCGGCCATCGATGAGGTGGTGGTTTTGCCGTGGGTTCCTGCAAAGCAAATGGCCTTGCTGCGGCGGGTCACTTCGCCGAGCACCACCGCTCTTTTGACAACTTTGAACCCGTTGTCGCGAAACCAGCGGAGCTGCGGCATCGAGTCGGGTACTGCCGGGGTGTAGACCACCAGCGTGTCGTCGGGATTGCGGTAGAGTGCGGGGATTGCATCGGTGCTTTCGTCGAAAGTGATGTCGATGCCCTCGGCCATGAGGCTGTCGGTCAGTTCGGTAGGAGTGCGGTCATATCCGGCCACATTGTCGCCCTGCGATTTGAAGTAGCGTTCGAGGGCGGCCATGCCTATGCCCCCGGCTCCTATGAAATATATATTGTTCATTGTAGATTGTATGATTAAAATGGTTACCGCCATCTTGGGCTGACGGTGTTACAGCCGTAAACATTCGTTATGCAACGCCCTCCCTACATCATGCAGAGGGCGTAGATATGGTCGACGATGCGTTCGTCGGAATGTTCCTGCGCCATCGCCCTGACATTCTTGGCGAGGTCGGCGAGACGGTCGGGAGCAGCGAGCAGCCGGGTTACGGTGTCGGCGAGCGAAGCCGTGGCGTCGGCGTCGAGTATCATCACGGCGGCGTCGCGGTCGGCGAGAGCCTGCGCGTTTTTGCGCTGATGGTCTTCGGCAACGTTGGGCGACGGGATGAGTATGGCCGGCGCGCCGACAATCTGCAGCTCGGAAATGGTGCTTGCTCCGGCGCGTGATACGATAAGGTCGGCGGCGCGGTACACGAGGTCCATGCGGCTTACGAATGCCATAGCCTGCACTCCCTCTTTGCCCTCGGCTGCGGGGAGGCAGTCGTCGGCATAATATTTGCCTGTCTGCCACAATATCTGCGCTCCTGCGGCTGTGATGCGGCCCATCGATGCTTTAACTGCCTCGTTGATGGTGCGGGCGCCGAGCGAGCCGCCCACTACCGCCACAAGCGGTTTCTCCGGGTCAAAACCGAGCTGACGCTTGGCGTCGGCCCTGTCGGCATGGCATGATGTGATTGCCTCGCGCACCGGATTGCCCGTCATGACGATTTTGTCGGCGGGGAAGAAGCGCTCCATATTGTCGTAGGCGACGCATATGCAACCCGCTTTCTTGCCGAGATGCTTGTTGGTGACGCCCGCATAGGAGTTCTGTTCCTGTATCAGGGTCGGTATGCCGAGTTTCTGGGCCATCATCAGAGTGGGGCCTGAGGCATATCCGCCTACGCCTACCACTGCGTCGGCGCCGAAATCGCGTATTATCTTCTTTGCCTTGCGACGGCTTTTCATCAGTTTCCAGAGCACTTTTACATTGCGCCAGAGTCTGCGGCGGTCGAAGCCCATCACTTCGAGCCCCTCTATATCGTATCCGGCGGCAGGCACGCGTTCCATCTCCATGCGCCCCTTGGCTCCCACAAAGAGTATCTTTACACCGGGGTCGCGGCGCCGGAGCGCGTTGGCTATCGAGAGCGCCGGGAAGATATGTCCTCCCGTGCCGCCTCCGCTTATGATTACCTTTTTTACACTCATATAATTGTTTGTATGTAACTGTTTGGAATTATTTTTTCAACTGCGTGGGATTGAGAGCCTTGAGTTCGTCGGGAAGCTCTGCGTCGGTTTTGGCCGCTTTCTTGCGTCCGGCGGTCGATGCATAGCGGCTTATGCTTATCATGATGCCGAAAGCGAGCGATGTCACGAGCATCGATGTGCCTCCCTTCGAAATCATGGGCAGCGGCTGGCCCGACACTGGGAACACCCCGGTGTTGATGGCCATGTGGAACAGAGCCTGGAACACAATCATCACCGCCATACCCATGACAAGCAACGAGGGGAAGGCCCTGTCGCAACGGCTTGCTATGACGCCTGCACGCCCGAGGAGCGAGAGATACACTATCAACAGGAACAGTCCGCCTACGAGCCCCCAGTCCTCGACCACGATAGAATATATATAATCGGAAAAGGCGAGCGGCAGTCGTGCGGTCTCGCGCGAGTTGCCCGGAAGCACGCCGGTGATGCCACCGTTGGCCTGAGCCATGTAGGAATACATCTCCTGACGGTTGTATGCAGTGATTTTCTGGTCGTAAAGGGGCACGCTGTCGTTCCACCGGCCTATGCGGTTTTTCCAGATGCCGCCTCGGTCAAGTGTCGCTTTCTTTCCCTCCGAGTCCACTCCGGTCTCCGTGATGGATGTGACGTCCTTGGCTTCTGAATTCATCTTGTGATATAGCCCCGCGCCTCCGGCAAGTCCGTAGAAAAGGAGCACAAGTCCGAATTTCTTCCACTGGATGCCGCCTATGAGCATCATCGACAGGCTTATACCCATAAGCAGAAGGGTGTTGGTCAGACCCTGCGAGAACAGCAGCAGCGAGAATATGCATACAAACACGCAGCTCCATATCACACCCTTGGTTGTCACTCCTTGCCGCTCCTGGTTGCGCGACATGATGTAGGCTATGACGAGCACCGCCGACATCTTGAGCATCTCGGAGGGCTGTATCGGGATTCCGAGCAGCGACATGCTTCGCCGGGCGCCGTTGATAATCTGGCCGTTGAGCAGCACGTAGACCATCAGCAGTATGCTTATTCCGACGAACCACGGTGTCACGATGTAGAAATATTTCAGTTTCACGCGCGACACGCCGATGCATATCACTATGCCTATCACAAGCATCATGAGGTGGCGCAGCAGCGGGCCGAAGATGTTGCTCGAACTTACTTCGCGCGACGAGGCGCTGTAGAGCTCCACCACCGAAATAAGGCAGAGCGCCACATAGAATGCAATAAGATATTTATCAGGTCGCGGCCGGGGGGCGGCGGCAGTGTCGCCTGCGGCGCCTCCGCCTGACGTCGGCCGCGCCGTGGTGCCGGCGGTCACCGTTGAGGAGGCAGCAGCCGGTTCGGCAGCGGGCGCGCCTGCCGCGCGAAGCATATCATCAAGTTCTGACATACATAAAGGTATCACTTTGAGAGTGTTGCAGAACTCCAAAATTTCGGTTTGCGATGTAGGGACGCACGGCTCGTGCG
>CAMWJS010000040.1 GCA_947174635.1 uncultured Muribaculaceae bacterium | reverse complement strand
AGCCGTGCGTCCCTACATCGCAAACCGAAATTTTGGAGTTCTGCAACACCCTCCCTACATCATATAGTCTTCAATATCAATATAGCTGTCAATATCAGAGCTGCAATAGCTTTGCTGTCCGGATATTAATTCGTCATTTAAGCATTATCTTTTTGGGGGAGGATGTAGTGGCTGCTGCCGTCACGATGTAGATGCCTGCCGAGGGGAGCGTTACGGGCATGTTGGTGAGGGTGGCGGCGCAGAGACGGCCGTCGGGACTGTAGATGAGTACGTCGCTGTCGCTTGCTGCATTGCTGACTGCGGTGACGGTCAGTCCGTCGGTCAGTATCGTCAGGGCGTTGCTGTCATTACTGACATTGCTGACTCCGGCGATGTCGAGCGTGGCGGTGGTGAAGGCACTGGGTGCGAACGACTGGTCGAGTGTCTGCACGCCCACGGTGTGGGGGCCGCTGCCGAGCGGACGTATGCGCAGCGATTTGAGCGCGCCGCTTACCGATGTGGCAAGGTCGGTGCCGACCTTGAGCGCGCCGGTGGTGATGTCGGCGGGAATGACGCAGAATGTCTCGCCGGTGGCGTCGTTGCGCACGAACACGTTGTAGCGCAGAGCTTTTGCCGGAGTGACGTCATCGCTGCCGTCGCTCCATGTTATTTCGATGAAATCGCCGTCCTGGCGGGCGGTCACTGTGGGGGGAGCCTCTGGGCGGCTGTTGGTGCCGGAAGTGTTGCGGTAGATGCGCAGCGGAGTCGAATAGCAGCCGGCGGGGGCGTTGGTGCCGAGATAGCCGCCAACGATGATATCCATGTTGCCGTCGGCATCCCAGTCGGCCATGTTGATGGCGCCGTCGGTGTTGACCGGGCAGATGGGGTAGGCGGTGTCGAGAGTGAACGAGCCGTCGGTATTCTGATAGAACATGCGTACGCCGGTAGCGTTGCCGTCGTTGCCGCAAAGGGCAAGGTCGGTCAGTCCGTCGGCATTGAAGTCGGCGGCGAGGACGTTGCCGAGGTTGAGGGGCGTCAGGCCGCTTTTGCTTTCGTCAAAGAGAGTGAACTGCGGAGTGCCGTCGGCGCCAGGTGTGTTGAGGAATATCTTGGCGTGGCGCGACCAACCGTCGCCGTGCCCGGTCATGATGATGTCGAGGGTGCCGTCGCCGTTTATGTCGGCGAGGGTGGAGTGTCCCTCAAACGTACCCCAGAGCGGTGATGGCGCGGTCTTGGTGAATGTGCCGTCGCCGTTGCCGAGATATATCGCCATGCCCTTGACGTCGGAGTCGGCGCTCCATCCGTTGGCCAGGATATCGAGATTGCCGTCACAGTCGATGTCGCCGAGAGTTACAGCGCCGTTGGTCATCGCCTTGTTGTCGATTACTTTATGAGTGAACGAGCCGTCGCCCCCGTTGTTGAGGTAGAGGTCGATGCAACGGTCGCCGCGGTAGGTCATGGTGACGATGTCGGTGTAGCCGTCGCCGTTGACATCGCCCACGGTCACCGGGTTGAGCCAGGCCTCGTCGGCGGCCTGAATGAAACCTGTCCTGGAGTCGGGCACACGGCGCATCTCGAAGCCGGCGTCGGCACCGAGGTTCTCGTAGAGTATCAGGAACTTGGTGTCACGTGGTATTTTCCAGTCGCCGCCAGACGCCATGATGAGCAGGTCGAGGTTGCCGTCGTTGTTGTAGTCGAAAAATATCGAGTTGGTGAACGATGTGAGCTGTATGCGGTTGTCGTAGTCGTAGGTCAGTCCGCCGTTGCCGTCGGGACGGGCGAGTATTGCCATCTCGTCCCATCCAACGGCGCCGGCCGAAAGGGATATTGCAGCTGCGGCGGAGAGTATTGTCAGTTTCTTCATGGCAGTCAATTACTTGTCGGAAATATGGTCGGTAGTGTAGATGAAATCGTCGAAAGCTACAGTGACATCGTTGCCGACATCCTCCTTGGTGTAGGCGAACAGTCCGAAACGTGCGCCTTTCCAGTCGCCCTCGCCGATTTCAAATGCATCGCCCGCTTTCTTGAATTCAGAGCCGTCGAGGCTGTACCAGGGCTGTATGGTCTTGGCGTTGGCGTCGTAGGTGTATCGGAGCCACACGTTGTCGTTGTCGCTGCGGGCAATGGCTTTGAGAGTGCCGTTGATATCGGTGCATATAAGCATTGTGCCGTAGGTGTTGCGTATGCCGAAGCCCACGGTCTTGTTGCCGATGCAGAGGAGCCCGGCGCGTCCGTCATGAGGCAGTTTTGTGGCATCGAGTTTCACGGTCACTTCGCCGGAGTAGCCCATCATTTTCTGAGTGAGCATGTTGCGGGCTTCGCGCAGTGAAGCTGATTTCGAGGGAGTGATGACGAGGCGGCCGTCGGTCACTGCGATGCGCGACATGTCGGGATTGTGGTTGAACTGCCACTGTTTTCCCAGGCCGTTGTCGAAGTTGTCGGATGTGGCTACGGTGTGGGGCTTTGACGATGAGGCGATTGAGGGCTTTTTGACTATCTTCATCGGTTCGCCAATGCCGTTGCCGTCATAGTCCTCGCCGATTACGGGGTAGCCGTCGACCCATGTGACAGGCTGAAGATGGGTGACACGACCGAGCGGGCTTGTGCTCTGGAAGTGGTAGAACCACCATTCGCCGTCGGGTGTATCGACGAGAGCGCCCTGGTGCGGGCCGTTGATTTTGGTCGAGCCCTGTTCGAGCACGCGGCGCATGTCGTAGGGGCCGTAGATGTCCTTTGCGCGGCCGACGGTCTGCCAGCCTGTTCCGACGCCGCCCTCGGGTATGCTGAGGTAGAAGTAACCGTCCTTGATGAAGAGCTTGGTGCCTTCGGCAGTGGGGCCGTTGTAGACTTCGCGTCCGTTGTCGAGCAGAGTTTTGCCGTCGGGGCTCATGCGGTGAATGATAATCGGCCCGCCGCCGAGCTGGCTGCGTCCGAGCCATGCGTTTCCTTCATTGTCCCAGATGGGGCAGGGGTCTTCCCATCCGCCGACTTTCTTGACATGATGGAGCGGTTCCCACGGGCCGGCGGGGTTTTCGGCCGAAGTCATGAACAGACCGTCGTTGGGGGTGCAGAAATAGAGATAGAATCGCCCGTCGTGGTAGCGGAGCGCGGGAGCCCACGAGCCGTCGCCGTAGCGGTTGACAGTGTCGTAGCCCTCCATCGAGGTGTAGACCTGAGTGAGCATCTCCCAGTTGACCATGTCATCGGAAACGAGAATAGGTATCCCCATGAAATGGAATTCAGAGCAAGTCATATAGTATTTGTCGCCCACGCGTATCACTTCGGGATCGGAATAGTCGGCGGCAATTACGGGGTTGGCGAAAGTGCCGTCGCCCTGGTCGCCCCAGCGTGAGTCAAAGGGGGTGAACTTATCGTGTGAGGCGCCGAGATCCTGACCGCCGGCAAACACGCCCATGTGGATGCTGTTGGTAAAATTGCCGAGCACGGGGCGTGCGCGGTGAGTGCCTGGGAAAAACTCCTGTTCAGATTCCGGCGCGTTGCCTACTTTGGCAAATGTAGCCGGAGATGCTGCCGACACCGAGGCGGCCGCCGCTGCGAACAATGATATCAGTGCATAGTGTTTCATGATGGTATGCGTTTATAGAAAAGATTTGTAAATTATATCGGATGATGCAAAAATAGATTGAGCAAGAGTAAAATACAATCTCAAATTGACCAATAATTCAAAAAAATACCGCAATTGCATCAAAATTACCAAAAACAGCAAAATTGCAGCATTGGAAGATGCAGAAAAAATAGGGGTAAATTTGAGATTGGTAAGGAAAAAATGCTTACCTTTGCACCTGATTTTCCATCAGGTGTATGACTGTGCATCTGAAATAAGGCCGGCCTGATATGCCCCCCAGTGCAGGGTGGCGCATGTTGCAAAGCTATGGAATAAGGTAAAAATGCTATAAGAGACTTGTATGGAAGTTTTTCAGAAATTATTGATGCCCGGAAGTCTGGAGCTGGCGAGTACAATCATATTGTATTCGTTTGTCATAGCTGCAGGTATTCTGCTGGGCAAAATCAAGTTCGGAGGTGTGTCGCTTGGCGTCACCTTCGTGTTGTTTGTGGGTATTTTATTGGGGCAGCTGGGCTATACGGCCGACGCCAACGTGATAAAATTCCTGCGTGAGTTCGGACTTATACTGTTCATCTTTGCAATCGGATTGCAGGTGGGGCCGGCGTTCTTCTCCTCGTTCAAGGAGGGAGGCATCAGGCTCAATATGCTTGCGGTGCTCGGTGTGGCGCTCAATGTGGCTATAGTGCTTGCAATCTACTTCCTGACAGATGACAACACTACCATGGACCAGCTTGTCGGCGTAATGTCGGGAGCTGTCACCAACACCCCCGGTCTGGCTGCCGCGCAGCAGACTGTCAACACCCCCGAGGCTGTCGATACGATGGCCCGCGGATATGCTGCGGCGTATCCCCTCGGTGTGGTCGGCATCATTCTGGCCATGTTCATAATCAAATGGGCTTTCCGCATCAAGATCGAGGATGAGATAGCAGCCATCAACAAGGATAAGGAGGAGTCGCAGCTCAAGCCTTATATCACATCGTTTGACGTGAAGAACGAACGCCTCGACGGCATGACGCTGCTCAAGCTGCACGACGTGATAACATGCAACTTCGTGGTGTCGCGCCTCATGGGTGCCGACGGCAAGATTGTAATACCGACCTCTCAGACTCAGATTCACAACGGTGACAAACTGCTGGTGGTGATGTCGTCGCAGGACCTGCCCAAATTTGCCGCAGTTCTTGGCAACGAAATCGAGATGGACTGGGATGCCGTGACACCGAGCGAGGTGGTATCGCGCCGTATACTTATCACCAAAAGCGAATATGACGGAGTGGCGCTCGGAACTCTCCGCCTGCACAACGGTTACCGTCTGAACGCCACACGCGTGAACCGTGCGGGTGTCGACCTGCTCGCTTCTCCCGGATTGCGCCTGCAGATGGGCGACCGCCTGACGGTGGTAGGCCAGCTTGCCGATATCGACCGTCTTGCCACACGTCTGGGTAACTCGATGAAGCGTCTCAACCAGCCTAACCTTGTCACGATTTTCGTGGGTATCATATTCGGTATACTTCTCGGCTCAATCAATGTGGGCATGGGCATGAAACTCGGTCTGGCCGGCGGTCCGCTTGTAGTGGCAATCCTGCTGAGCCGTTTCGGATATAAATTCAAGCTTGTCACCTATACCTCGACATCGGCGTCGATGATGCTCCGCGAGCTCGGTATCTGCCTGTTCCTCGCTTCGGTGGGAATTGCGGCAGGCGACCACTTTGTGGAGAAGGTGTTCAACGAAACCGGTATGTGGTGGGTAATCTGGGGCTTCATGATCACGCTTGTGCCTCTTGTGATAGTGGGTTGCATAGCGCGCGGAGTCTACAAAATCAACTTCCTTACCATCATGGGTCTCTTCTCGGGTGGCTGTACCGACCCCCCCGCGCTGGCCTATGCCAACAACTCTACGGGCAATGACGCTCCCGCGGTGGCCTATTCTACGGTCTATCCGTTGACGATGTTCCTCCGTGTGGTAGCAGCCCAGGGCCTCGTGCTTGCATTCTGCATGTAGTCGGCTCTGAGTTATCGGAGGACTCGGAGGGCTCAGAGTTCTCAGAGGGCTCGGAGTTTTCGGAGGACTCGGAGTTTTCGAAAAAAGATATAAGGTTGGATCGCCCGTCGGGCAATCCAACCTTAATTGTCATAGTGTGTGTCAGATAGTATAGATTGAGATTTAAATTCTTTCACATCGCGGCGGTAGTCCGGTTGCCGCAGGCAATGCCGGACCTGCTTTGACGGTGTGCTGACACTTGCGGGCTGCGGTTGTCCGTATCAGACAAACCGGTCAATCATGTCTTTGAGTTCGCTGAGCGGTTTTTCGCCGCTGTCGCGCCATGTCTCTTCACCATCCTTGAATATGATCCATGTAGGATAGACGCGTGCATGATATTTTCTCATCAGATCGGGGTTTTTGTCACCGTCGATCTGGATTATGGCGGCTTTGTCGCCGATTTCGTTTTTCAGCTGTTCGACGACCGGCATCATGCGTTGGCAATGGGGGCACCAGTCGGCGTAAAGTTCCAGTAATACCGGGCGTGCTCCTGAGAGCGCATCCTGAAGTCTGTCAGGTGTATCCATATTGATTCGTGTGTTTTTGGGTGAAGCGCCATGCGGCAGGCACAGCGCGGATGGGGGGATTTGTTATTCGTCGCTTTTTGTGGGAATGTGCTCGTAGATTTTTGCAGTCAGCAGGTCATACTGCTGTACTCCCACGGTGCGCCATACCGGTTCGCCATCCTTGAACAGGATGAGGGTCGGTACGGATTGTACGCGGTATTTCATTGCGAGTTCCCTGTTCTTGTCTATGTCGATTTTTAATACGGTGGCATCGTCTCCGACCTTTTCTTTAACCTTGTCGAGGATGGGCGACTGCATCTTGCACGGACCGCACCAGGTAGCGAAAAAATCAACCAGAACCGGTTTTGTGCCTTTGATAATTTCAAAAAAATCATTCATGGTCAATATCAATTTAATTGTTTTGGAATTATAACAATATGCCTCGGAAAAGTGTTGAATAGGTAGCTGTTAAAATTGATGTACGGATGATATACGGATTAAAGAGAGGCAGCTGCCGGGGGGTATGTGTGAAAATGAAAGGAAACCACGGTTATACCCGATAAAAATAAAATTTTAGTATAGTGTTGCGTAAAAACATGTTTTTTCGTAGCTTTGTAGTCAGATATAAGAATATGGCACGCATTAACCTCGCAGGGGTGGGAGTGGCATTGGTCACACCATTCCGTCAAGACAAAAGTATAGACTTCGAGGCGCTTGGACGTCTGCTGGAGTATCAGATTAAAAATTCGATAGATTACATTGTGGTGCTTGGCACTACAGCCGAAACTCCCACGCTCGATGCGGAGGAGAAGCGTCAGGTGCGTGAATACGTCGCGCAGCGTGTCGCAGGCCGTGTGCCCCTTGTGCTCGGAGTCGGAGGCAACAACACGATGGCCGTGGCACGAGAGCTTGCCACTACCGACCTGAAGGATTTCAGTGCGGTGCTTTCGGTGGTGCCCTATTACAACAAGCCGTCGCAGGAGGGTATATACCGTCATTATGCCGAAATAGCCGCCGCTTCGCCGCTTCCGGTGATTTTGTACAATGTGCCGGGCCGTACGGGAGTCAACATGACGGCTGAGACTACATTGCGCCTTGCCCGCGATTTTGAGAATATCATCGGCATAAAGGAGGCGTCGGGCAATATATCGCAGATGGATGAAATCATCAAGAGCAAGCCGACCGACTTTATGGTCATATCGGGCGATGACGGCATCACGTTCCCGCTCATCACGCTCGGGGCCGTCGGAGTGATTTCGGTCATCGGCAATGCATTCCCCAAGGAATTCTCGAAGATGGTGCGTCTGGCCCGTCAGGGTGACTATGAGAAAGCGCTGCAGATACACCACCGTTTCACCGAGCTTTTCAAACTGCTCTTTGTCGACGGCAATCCGGCCGGAGTGAAATGTGTGCTCCATGCGATGGGCATGATTGAGAACGAGCTCAGGCTGCCTCTGGTGCCGACGCGCCTCACTACCTATGAGCAGATACGCAAAGTGCTGTCGCAACTCGGATAAACGCGTCGTTTTGACGCGATAACGACGCTATACAAAGATATTTACCATTAAACTGCCATATTGGAAAGCCCGGTGCAAACCGGGCTTTCTGTTGCTTCGGGGGCGAGGTGGAAGAGGCGTCGTGACGGGATAAAAAATATTTGGAAAAGTGGGGATTTTTTAGTATTTTTGCATGGTTAAAGACGGCGGAAAAATAACGCTGTCTGTCAGGCGGTTCGGGGCAATTTTGGACTATGTCAGCCCCGTGTGTTGACCGTCGTGGATCGAAAATAATAAAACAGCAATACAATTTAAGAAAAATTATGTCAGAAGAAGTAGAGGAATATAGCGCGAGTAATATTCAAGTGCTTGAAGGTCTGGAAGCCGTGCGCAAGCGTCCGGCGATGTATATCGGCGATATAAGCGCCAAAGGTCTCCATCACTTGGTTTATGAGGTTGTCGACAACTCGATAGACGAGGCTTTGGCAGGCTATGCCACCCATATCGAGGTAACAATCAACGAAGACAACTCGATTACGGTGGTCGACAACGGTCGCGGTATTCCTGTCGATATGCACGAGAAGGAGCATAAGAGCGCACTTGAGGTGGTTCTTACGGTGCTTCATGCCGGAGGTAAGTTCGACAAAGGGTCATATAAAGTGTCGGGCGGTCTGCACGGCGTGGGTGTGTCGTGTGTCAACGCGCTGTCGACCTATCTGCGCGCCGAGGTGCGCCGCGGCGGCAAAATCTATGCTCAGGAATATTCATGCGGCAAGCCCACTACCGAGCTTATGGTGATAGGGGAGAGCGACACCACCGGAACGTCGGTCACCTTCCGTCCCGACGGCTCGATATTCACGGCTACCGTGTATGACTACGAAACGCTTGCCAACCGTCTGCGCGATCTTGCGTTCCTTAACGCCGGCATCCATCTGTCGCTTACCGACAAGCGCCAGCTCGACGCCGAGGGCAACGCCAAATTCGAGGAATTTTATTCGGAGACCGGTCTGCGCGAGTTCGTGCAGTATATCGACTCAAACAAAGAGTCGCTCATCAACGATGTCATCGACCTCAGCACAGAGCGTCAGGGCATACCCGTGGAGGTCGCGCTGACCTACAACTCGACCTACAACGAGAATGTCTACTCGTTTGTCAACAACATCAACACCATAGAGGGTGGCACGCACCTCACCGGCTTCCGCCGCGGACTGACCCAGACCCTCAAGAAATATGCCGAGGACAACAAGCTCCTCGAAAAAGTGAAGGTCGATATCTCGGCCGAGGACTTCCGCGAGGGCCTTACCGCAGTTGTGTCGGTCAAGGTGATGGAGCCGCAGTTCGAAGGCCAGACCAAGACCAAACTCGGCAACAACGAGGTAATCGGCGCCGTGCAGACGGCAGTGTCGGAAACGCTCCGCAACTATCTTGAGGAGCATCCCAAGCAGGCGCGCACCATCGTCGACAAGGTGATAGTGGCGGCGCAGGCACGTCATGCGGCCTACAATGCCCGTGTCAAGATACAGCGCAAATCGCCACTCTACGGAGGCGGTCTGCCCGGCAAGCTGGCCGACTGCTCGTCGCGTACGGCCGAGGATTGCGAACTTTTCATCGTCGAGGGAGACTCGGCAGGCGGTACCGCCAAGATGGGCCGCGACCGCCGTTTCCAGGCCATCCTTCCTCTGCGCGGTAAGATTCTGAATGTGGAGAAAGCCATGGACCACAAGATTTTCGACAATGAGGAAATCACCAATATGTTCCGTGCGCTCCGCGTGACCATCGGCACCGAGGACGACTCCAAGGAGGCCAACCTGTCGAAACTCGCCTACCACAAGATTATCATCATGACCGATGCCGATGTCGACGGTTCGCACATCGCCACGTTGCTGATGACATTCTTCTTCCGCCGCATGCGTCCGGTCATCGAGCAGGGTTATCTGTATCTTGCAACCCCGCCGTTGTACAAGTGCTCGCGAGGCAACAAGGTGCTTGAATACTGCTGGAACGAGCAGCAGCTCCAGAACTGCATAGCACAGAACGGCGACCGCGTCAAGGTCCAGCGCTACAAAGGTCTCGGTGAGATGAGCGCGCAGGAGCTTCGCGAGACAACCATGGACCCGCAGTCCCGTCTGCTCAAGCAGGTCACCATAAACGATGCCGCCGCCGCCGACCGCATCTTCTCCATGCTGATGGGCGAGGATGTTGCGCTGCGCCGAGACTTCATCGAGCAGAACGCCACTTACGCCAATATCGACGCGTAAGCAGGGGGCTATCGTAGCTACGGTAGCTATCTTAGCTGCCGTGGCAGTTCGCAAGGCTTCAAGTAAACATGATGCAGTCAGATTTGTTTATTTAAGCGAGAGAGGGATAATAAAAGTATATCACAAACAAAGAGAAACAGCTGAAAAATGGTTCGTTCATATTCCAAAAAAGGAGTCGACCGCCTTCGGGCGCAAGTCGACGAGTATATAAGCAAGCAAGGTAACAATACCTTCAATTACAAGCAGGTGGCTCACGCAATCGATGCCACGACGCCCATCAATCAGCGCGCAGTGGCTCTGTATCTGGCGGAGCTTGCCTTTGACGGTGACATACTTGAGACGGCCCCCGGGCGCTACAAGTCGCCCTCTCGCTCAAGCTATGCGACAGGTACGT
This sequence comes from uncultured Muribaculaceae bacterium, assembly GCA_947174635.1. Lineage (GTDB taxonomy): Bacteria > Bacteroidota > Bacteroidia > Bacteroidales > Muribaculaceae > JAGBWK01. The sequence goes on along the minus strand of CAMWJS010000040.1, from coordinate 14,775 downwards.
TCATACGCCGCAGCAACGGCAAAAACTCAGTGATTATCGATGATGACGACGAGGCCATTTTCGTGGCCGAGCGCAATTCGATGCACGCCCTCAACGGCGACCGTGTGAGCGTGACAATCGCGGCACGCCGCCGCGGAGCAGAGCCTGAGGCCGAAGTTGTGGAAATCATAGAGCGCAAGCCGCAGGTATTTATCGGCACGCTTAAAGTCGACAAGCATTTCGCCTATCTGCTCACCGACTCGAAGTATCTGGCGTCGGATATCTTTATCCCCAAAAGCAAACTCAAGGGGGGAGTGACCGGCGACAAGGCAGTGGTCAGGATTACGGAGTGGACCGACGATACAAAGAATCCAAAGGGGGAAGTTGTCGACATCCTTGGCAAGAAGGGTGAGAACAACGCTGAAATCAATGCCATCATGGCCGAGTTCGGACTCCCTTACATATATCCCGAGTCGGTAGACAAAGCCGCCAAGAAGATAGATGCCGGCATCACCCCCGAAGTGGTGGCGCAGCGACTCGACATGCGCGATGTGACCACATTTACCATCGACCCCAAGGACGCCAAGGACTTTGACGACGCGCTTTCAATACGCCGCCTCAAGGACGGCAAGTGGGAGGTGGGTGTACATATCGCCGACGTGACCCACTATGTCAAGCCCGACACTATTATTGACAAGGAGGCGCAGAAGCGCGCCACCTCGGTATATCTTGTAGACCGCGTGGTGCCGATGCTTCCGGAGCATCTGAGCAACGGCATCTGTTCGCTGCGTCCCGACGAGGACAAACTTACATTCTCATGCATCTTCAAGATGGATGACAACGGCAAGGTGCTCGACAGTAAAATATTACGTACGGTCACCCGCTCCAACCGCCGCTTCACCTATGAGGAGGCGCAGGATGTGATAGAGACCGGCAAAGGTGACTTCGCAGAGGAGATAACCACGCTCGACCGTCTTGCGAAAATATTGCGCAAGGCCCGCTACGAGGAGGGCTCGGTGGAGTTCGACCGAATTGAGGTGCGTTTCGACATCGACGAAAACGGACATCCTACAGGGGTGTACTTCAAGGAGTCGAAAGACGCCAACAAACTCATCGAGGAGTTCATGCTTCTCGCCAACAAGACCGTGGCCCAGGCAATCGGCATGCCGCAGGGAAAGAAGAAACCTAAAGCGTTTGTCTACCGCGTGCACGACATGCCCGACCCCGGCAAGCTATCCGACCTGTCGACCCTGTCGCGTACGTTCGGATATAAGATAAAGGCGAGCGGTACCCCGCGTGAGGTCAACAAGTCAATCAACCGCATGCTTGCCGATGTCAAGGGTAAAGGTGAGGAGAACTTCCTGTCGACTCTTGCCATACGCTCGATGGCGAAAGCAATCTACACCACGACCAATATCGGCCATTACGGTCTGGGCTTCGATTACTATACGCATTTCACATCGCCCATACGCCGTTTCCCGGACATGATGGTGCACCGCTTGCTTGAGAAGTATCTTGCCGGCGGACGTACGGTGAATGCCGAAAAGCTCGAGATGCTGTGCAAGCACTCGTCGGATATGGAGCAGCTGGCCGCAAATGCAGAGCGCGCATCAATCAAATACAAGCAGGTGGAATATATGAACGACCACCTCGGAGAGGAATACGAGGGTGTGATTTCGGGTGTGACCGAATGGGGCCTGTATGTGGAAATCAACGACAACAAGTGCGAGGGGCTTGTGCCTGTTCGTGACCTTGCCGATGATTTCTATGACCTCGACGAGAAGAATTATTGTCTGGTAGGTCGGCGCAACAACCACCGCTACCGTCTCGGCGACCCTATAAAGGTGAGGGTGGCGCGTGCAAATCTCGACAAAAAGCAGCTCGATTTCGCTATCGTGGACGAGAACGCAGCCAAGCGCGGCGAGGACGCGATGGGCAAAACCGTGACCGTCGAGCAGGCGCTTGCCCGCACATCGGCCAAAAAGGCGTCGCAACACCGCGGAGGCCGCCGCAAAGGGAAAAAGTAGACACACTCCCTTCGTAACCTATGAAATAACATGAATAATACAATAACAAAATATATATACCAATAGACGTCATGAATATAGCAGTAGTTGGAACAGGATACGTAGGCCTTGTATCGGGTACGTGTTTTGCCGAAATGGGTGTGAATGTGACATGTGTCGATATAGATACAAACAAGATTGCCAGACTCAAAGCGGGCGAAATTCCGATTTATGAACCGGGGCTCGACGAGATGGTGACACGCAATATCAAGGAGGGAAGGCTGAAGTTCAGCACATCGCTTGCCGAGTGTCTCGACGATGTCGACATTGTGTTCAGCGCTGTGGGCACACCGCCTGATGAAGACGGGTCGGCCGACCTGCAGTATGTGCTCAATGTGGCCCGTGAGTTCGGCCGGAATATAAAGAAATACACAATACTTGTGACGAAGTCAACCGTGCCTGTGGGCACGGCGGCCAAGGTGAGAAAAGCCATTGAAGAGGAGCTGTCGGCCCGTGGCGAATCGATAGAATTCGATGTGGCGTCAAATCCCGAATTCCTAAAGGAGGGAGCCGCCATAAAGGATTTCATGAGTCCCGACCGTGTGGTCATCGGTGTTGACTCGGAGCGTGCCCGCAATCTTATGGGTAAGCTCTACCATCCGTTTATGCTGACAAACAACCGCATGATATTCACCGACATACCGTCGGCTGAAATGATTAAATACGCGGCCAACTCGATGCTTGCCACGCGCATATCGTTCATGAACGACATAGCCAATCTGTGCGAAATCGTAGGCGCTGATGTCAATATGGTGCGCAAGGGTATCGGTGCCGATGTGCGCATCGGCTCGAAGTTCCTGTATCCGGGATGCGGCTACGGCGGCTCATGTTTCCCCAAGGATGTCAAGGCACTTATCAAGACGGCCGAGCGCAACGGCTACAAAATGCGTGTGCTCAAGGCAGTCGAAGAGGTCAACGAGCGCCAGAAAGGCATCCTCTATGATAAACTCGTCAGGGAACTCGGCGGCGAAGATGCTCTCAAAGGAAAGCGTATTGCTTTGTGGGGGCTTGCCTTCAAGCCCGAGACCGACGACATGCGCGAGGCTACGGCCCTGGTGATTATAGACAAGCTGACGGCCGCCGGGGCGGAAGTCGTGGTATTTGACCCGATAGCCATGGGTGAATGCCGCCGTCGCGTTGGCGATAAGGTTGTCTATGCCAAGGATATGTATGACGCGGTGCTTGATGCCGACGCATTGCTGCTGCTGACCGAGTGGAAGCAGTTCCGTCTGCCGTCGTGGGGCGTCGTGAAGCATGCGATGCGCACTCCGATAGTGCTTGACGGTCGTAACATCTATGACCCGGCTGATCTTGCGCAGCAGGGATTTACCTACCACTGCATAGGCCGCTGAGCGCCGTCGCGTGTAGTTTCGGGATGTGCATGCAACCGCAGTACGGTATCATGCATCTCCCGGTTTGACAATTTAGAATAAAATGTAACAATGCCGAAAATAGGGATTTGTGTAAAAAATCTGACCAGTGGCGGTGCTGAAAAGCAGGCTGTGTTGCTGGCCAACTCGCTTGCGCCGTGTCATCAGGTAGCTTTTATTATACTTAACGGCGGGAAGGTGCATCAGAAGTATATAGAAATGCTGTCGCCCGAAGTCAACATAGTGAAATTCGGCGGCGGCAGGAGAGAGCGCATCGCTCAATACCGCAGGTATGTGAAGACAACGTCTCCCGACCTGATATTTTCCTATCTTACGGCAGCCAATTTTTACAGTGTAATGGCCGCACGCGGCACCTCGACGAAAGTAATCACCGGATTGCGCAATTCGAAACTGCCACTGTCGAAGCATATCGCCGACGCATTGTTGAGCCGGTGGGGCGCGGCGGCGTGTGTGTGCAACTGCGAGTCGGGCAAGAGGCATTTTGCCGCTACAGGCTTCAAGGGGAGCCGTATTGAGGTAATTCCAAACTGTTTCGATCCGATTGACGATTATCGGGAGAAGCCGGTCAGAGATACTGTAAATGTGATAACCGTGGGCCGTTTTGTGGCGCAGAAGGATTACCGGACCGCTGTAAAGGCGGTGGCCGAAGCGTCGCGCAAATGCCCGCAGCTGCGTTTTACAATCATAGGCTACGGCGAACTTGAAAATCAGGTGCGCGGCTGGGTGGATGAGGAAAAAATCGGGGGTATCACCCGTATACTTATAAACTCCGACCGCATAGCCGACGAGTTGCGCGATGCCGACATATATCTGTCGACATCGCTGTTTGAAGGCATCAGCAATTCCATCATGGAGGGTATGAATGCCGACATGCCGGTTGTGGCCACTCCGGTCGGCGACAATGAAGCGCTTGTAAAGGATGGAGTCAACGGCTACATCGACGCTGTGGGGGACTACGCGGCGATGGGGCGGCACATTGCGGCACTGGCCGACGATATCGCGCTCAGGCGCGACATGGGGCGCAGGAGCAAGGAGCTGCTGAACGAGAATTTTACCAAGGCGCTCTTTGCCGGACGCTACAACAGTCTGATAACAAAAATACTTGACAAATGAAGATAGTAGTGACAGGCACCCGCGGCATTCCCGACATATCGGGAGGCGTGGAGACACATTGCGAGAACCTGTATCCGCGCATTGCGGCGATGGGACATGACGTGACGGTGATACGCCGTCGCTGCTATGTGTCGGACGACAACAGGATCAAGGAATACAAGGGTGTGAAGCTCGTTGACCTGTACACGCCGCGCAAGAAGAGTTTCGAGGCAATAATCCATACGTTTTTAGCTGTCATTAAAGCCCGCAGGATGAAAGCCGACGTGCTTCACGTGCATGCGATAGGGCCGTCAATCATGGTGCCGCTGGCGCGTCTGCTCGGCATGAAGGTGGTGATGACAAACCACGGACCCGACTATGACCGCGGCAAGTGGGGGCGCATGGCGAAATTTGTGCTCAAGACGGGCGAGAAGTGGGGCACTCGTTTCTCCAACCGTGTGATTGTCATATCGACGGTGATTGCCGACATATTGCGTAATAAATACGGACGCAAGGATACCGACCTGATATATAATGGTGTCAACAAGCCTCCTGTATCCGTTTCTACGGAATATATAGAGTCGCTCGGGCTTGAGTCGGGCAAATATATCGTGACTATAGGCCGTTTTGTCAAGGAAAAAGGCTTCCATGACCTTATCGAGGCGTACAAGCGGCTCGGACTTAAGGACATAAAGCTTGCCATCGCAGGCGACAGCGACCATCCCGACCAGTATAGCGAGGAGCTTAAGCGCATGGGGCGCGAGGCAGGAGTGGTGTTCACCGGATTTATCAAGGGGGAGAAGCTCAACCAGCTCGGGCACAATGCGGCGCTTTTTGTTCTTCCTTCGTATCACGAGGGGCTTCCGATAGCGTTGCTTGAGGCTATGAGCGAGGAGCTTGACGTGGTGGTGAGCGATATCCCCGCCAATAGAATAAAAGAACTTGATGCGGGCGATTTCTTCCCGGTCGGCGATGTCGGTGCGCTCGCCGAGAAAATAAGGGAGAAACTTGCCGCAGGCGCGACGCCGCGCAAATATGACCTCTCCAATTATGACTGGAACCGCATTGCAGATGCAACAGTCAGGATATATGAGGAGGTTGTCGGAAAAAGAAAAGAGAAAAGTAAAACCTGCGTGAAGTGTTGATTGTTCTATTTATGATGTCATGAAGCGGATGTTTTTATGACACGAGATGTATTAACTAAAAAAGATATAAAGCGATGAAGATACTGGTGACCGGTGCGGCCGGATTTATCGGCTCACGACTGATGATGCTGCTTGCCGAAAGAGGCGACAGTGTGGTAGGCATTGACAATATAAACGATTATTATGATGTCAGACTCAAATACGGACGTCTGCGCAGTGCCGGATTTGATGTTCCTGCCGACGGAGTGAAGTGGGGCGAGGAGCTGCGCAGCAGCCTTTATGGCGACTGCCGGTTCGTAAGGCTGTCGATTGACGACAAGCATGGCCTTGACTCACTTTTCGCCAGGGAGGGATTTGACACGGTTGTCAATCTCGCGGCCCAGGCCGGTGTGAGATATTCGATAACCAATCCGTATGCCTATCTCCAGAGCAATCTTGTCGGATTTCTGAACATACTGGAGTCATGCCGCAACTACAAGACCGGATATCTGGTGTATGCGTCGTCGTCGTCGGTCTACGGAACCAATGAGAAGGTGCCTTATTCGGAGGATGACAAGGTGGACTCGCCGGTGAGCCTGTATGCCGCGACAAAGAAATCCAACGAGCTTATGGCTCATGCCTACAGCAAGCTCTATGGCATAAAGGTGACCGGTCTGCGCTATTTCACGGTTTACGGTCCGTGGGGACGTCCCGACATGTCGCCTATGCTTTTTGCCACGGCGATAGAGAAGGGGGAGGCTATCAATGTGTTCAACAACGGCGATATGATACGTGATTTCACTTATATCGACGACATCGTGGAGGGCACGATAAAAGTTATCGACAATCCGCCTGCCGAAGAGGATGGCAAGGTGTGCGCCCGTGTATACAATATCGGATGCTCTCATCCGGTGAAGCTGATGGATTTCATTTCGGAAATAGAGCAGGCCATGGGATGCGAGGCCAGGAAAGTGTTCCTGCCGATGCAGCCGGGCGATGTGTATCAGACAAATGCCGACACAAGCCGGCTTGAAAATGAAATCGGATATCATCCGTGCCATACGCTTCACGAGGGCATAGGGAAGTTCGTGGAGTGGTATCGGTCGGAGGATAATCCGCTCCGGGAGAACTAAAGATATAAAAGAATTGTTGTAAAAACAGGAGAGTGGGTTTATCGGAAGAGGGATGTTTCCCGATAAATTCACTCTGTCTGTCAGAAAATGGCAGGCTTTTGTGTCGGTTGCGGACTCCGGCCGGTGTGGCCATACACTCAGAGCTGACATCTTGCAATTAAGATAATTTACAACGTTTCAACTGTTTATCGTTTTGGAAAAGAAGCATAGAAGCATAGGGAAGAAGGTGTGGAAAGTGGCATGGGTGACAGTGGTGTCTCTGCTGCTTTTTGTCTTCGTTGTCGTGTCGTCACTTTATATACCTGCCGTGCAGGATTTTTTAGTGCCGCGTGTGCTTGCTCTGATAAACAGTGACGAGATGTCGGTTTCGGTCGACCATTTCCGCCTCCGCTTTCCCCTTGATGTGAATGTGGGGGGGCTTGAAGTCATGCAGAAGGGGGATACGATGCTGATGGCGGGTGACGCTCATGTCAGTGTCAGTGCGCTTCCGTTGCTCGTCGGGCGCGTGCATGCCGGCAACATCGACCTCAATGATGTGTATTATAAATCGGGAACTCCCGATTCGGCAAGCTATATCCGCGCGCGTGTCGGACACGCCGGGCTCATGAATGTCGGCGTCGGACTGAAAGCGCAGACGGTCGAAGTGGACAATCTTGTGCTGTCGGGAGGCAATATAAGGATAGCGCTCTGCAACGACACCACTCCGCCGGCGCCTCCTTCGGCTCCTGTGAGCTGGCGGATACTGGGCAAGAAGATATCGCTTGACGATATCGGCTTCGGGATGACTATGGCGGAGACCGGCGACAGTATAGACGCTACTCTTGGCGATTTCACGCTTGTCAACGGCGCCATAGACCTCGGCAAGCATACGGTAAATGTCGAAGATGTGCTGATTGACAGGGTGGCCGCCAGCTACATAACCGGTCATGGCACCGTGCCGCCGACAGAGACGGCGCCGGCCGACAGCGTTGCGGCCGACAGCATACCCTGGAGCATAAGCGTAGGGCATCTGCTTCTTGACAACGGGAAAGCGCTTTATGCGTCGGCGGGAGCGAAACCTCAGCCCGGACTCGACATGCAGTATATCGATGTAAGCAGTCTGACCGTAGAGGTCGATTCATTCTATAACCGCGGGGCTGAGATGCGTGTGCCGCTGAAGAGACTTACGGCATCGGAGCGCTCGGGGCTGAAGCTTTACGGCGACGGGCTGTTTGCCATGAACGCCGGTTCAATCGAGGCCCGGGATTTCAGCCTGCGCACGTTGGCATCGACATTCGACATCGATGCCACTTATGGCATGGGTGAGGCCGATGCGCCGCTGTCGGTCAATATAAAGGGCGCCATTGACCCTGTAGACGTGAAGACGGCTATGCCGTCGCTCTCGCAGACTGTCGACATGCTTCCCCGCTACCGCAAGGTGGATGTGGATGTCAATGCGTCGGGCACGCTTGCCGACCTCAAAATCAAGGAGGCGGAAGTGGCGATGCGCAATTATTTCGATGTGCGTCTGGCGGGAGCTGTCAAGGATGTGACAGACTTCAGCCGTGCGTCGGGTCATCTGGATATTGACGGAGATTTCGAGGATGTCAATTTCCTGAAACCTACGCTGATGGATGCCAAGCTCGGACGCACCACTCATCTGCCGCCGCTGCGTCTTGACGGAGCGGTTGATATGGCAGGGGGTGTCATAGGCGGCAATCTGAAAGCTTTCACGAAGCAGGGTGACCTTGCGCTCGACGGCAAGTGGAACTCGCGAATCGAAGGATATGAAGTCAGGTTTGACTCGGATAAATTTCCGGTAGGCACGTTCCTGCCGGGACTCGGCATAGGCAATGTGACCGCCAAGGTCGACGCACGCGGACGCGGTCTTGACCCGATGGCCAGGACTACGCAGATGCATGCCGCCGTCGATGCGATTGATATCGGTTACCGCGGACACTCGATACATGACCTTAAGGTGGTTGCCAATCTTGGGGACGGAAACGCCGACCTCGACATTACGTCGGCCAATAGTGTGATTGACGGCAATCTCCATGCGTCGGGCAATCTGGCCGGCAAGACTTATGACTGGTCGATGATAGGGGATTTCCGCAAGATAGACCTTTATGCGCTCGGAGTGGCGGATACGGTATCGGATGTGGCAGCATCGCTTGCCGGAACAGTGAGGATGACACCGTCGGCCAATGAGATTGATGCCGACATAGAGATACACCGTGTCAAAGCCGACTTGGGTGCTACGCATTTCGCCGCGAAGGATTTCAATATCGATTTCACGGGGCGTGACACCATGTCGCTGGCGCATATTGAAAATCAGGATCTGAAAATCAAATTCCTGTCGCCGATGGCGGTCGACAGTGTGGCGGCGCGTTTCTCGTCGGCGATGTCGCTTGTGACGCCTATGGTCGAGGCCCGCAATATCGAAGTGGATGAGCTGCAGCGACGTCTGCCGCCGTTCCTTCTTGCCGTCGATGCCGGGCAGCGCAACGCCGTGTCGGATTATCTCGCCGCTTCGGGCACCACGTTCAGGTATGCTTCGCTGACGGCTGTCAATGACAGCATTATCCGCATCAAGGCTTCGGTTGACTCGCTTGTGACGGGAAGCACGCGTCTTGACCGCATCGACTTTGACGCGGTGCAGGAGGGCAACCGTCTGAACTATGAGCTGACTGTCGACAACGAGCCGGGCACTTTCGATGATTTCGCCCATATTGCCGGCAAGGGGTATATCGGCGGCGACAAGGTGATGATGGCATTGCAGCAGCGCAACATCAAGGATGCGACGGGATACAGAATCGGTGCACTTGTGGAGCTGTCAGACTCCACGCTCAGATTGCGTCTCGACCCCACCGACCCGGTGATCGGCTACAAGCAGTGGGCTGTCAATGACAATAACTTCATCAGCCTAAACACGCGCACGTATCATCTCGATGCAAATCTGCTCATGGAGAACAATGACAGCCGCCTGCACATATATACTGACCATGATTCGGTATCGGACGGACATCAGGAGAATATCAATGTCGACATATCCAAGATACAGATTGCCGACTGGATTTCGCTCAGTCCGTATGCTCCGCCGATGAAGGGAGACCTGTCGGCCGATCTGAAATTCGCCATGGCTCCGGGAACACTCAACGGCTCGGGCACAGTGACGCTCGCCGACTTTACGTATGCCAAGAAGCGTGTCGGCACGCTCGATATCGACCTTGATGTGACGACTTCGCGTTCAGGCGCCATCAATGCCAACACAGGCATGAAGATTGACGGCAAGGAGGTGATTCGCGCCAAGGGCGCACTCAATGATACGACGCTTGCCGAACCGTTCATGCTTGACTTCGCCATGACACGTCTGCCGCTCGATATTGCGAATCCGTTTATAGGCGGGGCAGCTGCGCTCGACGGCTATCTGAGCGGCGACATGAAGGTGACCGGCAGCCTGTCGGCTCCGCTGTTCAACGGCTATCTCGACTTTGACTCCGCTACAGCCAGGGTGGCAATGATTGGCACTACATTCGGATTCAGCGAGGAAAAGATACCTGTAGATTCCAATATAATACGGTTCGACCGTTATGCAATCTACGGAGTCAATGACAATCCGCTCGAGATATCGGGAGTAGTGGATATGCGAGCATTGTCGAATATCGGTATCGATCTTGGCCTGAAAGCTGACAACATGCAGGTGGTAGGCAATGACAAACGGCGCGGCAGCGATGTCTACGGCAAGGCGTTCATATCGCTTGATGCGGAGGCCAAGGGGGACATGCGGATGATAAATGCCAGAGCCAATCTTGCTGTCAAAGAGGGTACGAACGTGACATACGTAATGCCTGAAGCAGGTTCGCAGCTGTCGTCGCAGAGTACCGGCGACATGGTGCACTTCGTGAACTTTGCCGACACTGCGGCTGTGGCAAAGGTGGATTCAGTGCCGCCGTCGGGTATGATGATAAATCTGACCGCCATGCTGAATGTGGAGGAGGGGTCGGTAATCGGAGTAGACCTGTCGGCCAACGGGAAGGACCGCGTGCAGGTGCAGTCGAACGGAGTGCTTGATTTCTCAATGAACCCGCTCGGCGACACGCGCACCACCGGACGCCTAAATATAAACGGCGGCTATGTCAGATATTCGCCGCCTCTGATGTCGGAGAAGCATTTTGACTTCCAGGAGGGAAGTTATGTGGCATTCAACGGTGACATGGCAAATCCGACGCTGCATGTCACGGCAATCGATGTAATCAAGGCCAATGTTACGGCCGACGGCCAGAACTCGCGCCTTGTCAATTTCGATGTGATACTGCGTGTGAACGGGACGCTCGACGAGATGGATGTGGCGTTTGACCTTGACACGAACGAGGATATCACCGTGCGCAACGAGCTTCAGTCGATGTCGCCCGAGCAGCGTGCCAATCAGGCTATGAACCTGTTGCTCTACAACATGTATACCGGTCCGGGCACGAAGGGTAACGCCAATATCACGGGCAATCCGCTCTACAGCTTCCTGTCGTCGCAGCTCAACACCTGGATGGCAAACAATGTGAAAGGGGTGGACATATCGTTCGGTATCGACCAGTATGAGCGTACGCTCGACGGAGCGTCGTCGACAACGACAAGCTACAGCTACAGGGTGTCGAAGAGTTTCCTCGATGACCGCTTCAAGGTTGTGGTGGGCGGTAATTACACCACCGATGCCGATGCCAACGAGAATTTCTCGCAGAATCTGATCAACGACATCTCGTTCGAGTATCTGCTCAACAAGTCGGGCACGATGTATGTGCGCCTGTTCAGGCACACCGGATACGAGAGCATACTTGAGGGGGAGGTGACGCAGACAGGTGTCGGTTTTGTGTACAAGCGCAAACTGCGGACGCTCCGCAACCTGTTCCGCAAGCGGAAGGCTCAGCCTACTTCGCTTCCGCAGGAGGGGGCAGTGCGTATGGCCGGCGATATACTGCGCAAGATGATGTCGAAGCCGGAGCAGCCTTCGCGGCAGGATGATAATTGTGACAGAGAAACACAACCCATAAATGTAAAAAAAGATGAGGACATATCTGAATAATCATATATGGCTGCTTCTGGCGGCTGCTCTTCTGCTGGTCGGCGCAGGTTGCTCCACGACACGCCGTCTGGAGGAGGGTGAAGTATTGTACAACGGGTTGAAGGGGGTGAGCTATGAGCGTCCGGAAGCGGAGTCACTGCCCGAAGGGCTGCGTGACAATATCAAGGAGGCTGTCAATGCGCCGGCCAACAAGAAGACACTGATGGTGCTGCCGCTTGGTCTGTGGGTGTACAACAATATGGGCTCGCATGAGTCGGGCCTGAAGAAATGGTTCTACAACAAGTTTGCCCAGGAGCCGATAGTCGTTTCGGAAATCAGGCCGGAGGTGCGTAGCAAGATGATTGACGAAATTCTCGACAACAACGGATATTTCCGCGGCCGGAGCAGCTATGAACTGGTGTCGGGGAAAAACAAACGCAAGGCAAAGATAGCGTATACGGTGAATGCCGGCTCGCCTTATCTTCTCGACTCGATAGGGCTGTTGCCCGATACGTGCCACCTGAGCCATGCCATCGATTCGCTGGCACGGCGCGAGAGGTATCTGCGCAGTGGAGAGCGCTACTGCACCGACTCGCTGCAGGCTGTGAGGACGCGAATCACCAACTCGCTGCGCAACAGGGGATATTATTATTTCAAGCCGGAGTTCATCGAATATCTTGCCGACTCGATACAGAAGCCGGGGAGCATATCGCTGCGCATGACGCTTGCTCCCAATATGCCGAAGCTGGCGAGACGGCGCTATTCGACCGGAGATGTGACGATGTATGTGTTCAGGAACGAGGGTGGCGGTGTGGCCGACACTATAAAGATGCAGCGTGGTACGCTGATACAGATGATGCCGTCGAAGTTCCGCCACAATCTTATGGACGAGTGCGTGACGTTCAGGCAGGGGAAGGTGTTCTCGGTGCGCGACATGGACCGGACGCAGAGCTATCTGGCGCGCCTTGGCATATTCAACGCTATCTCGATTGCGGCGTTGCCGGATACGCTGGCAGCAGAGCCAACGCTCGATGTGGCGATATCGTGTACGTTCGACATGCCGCTTGAGACGTCGATAGAGGCGAATGTGTCGTCGAAGTCTAATTCGTATCTCGGGCCGGGGCTGACGCTCGGTCTGACGAACCGCAACATGTTTGGCGGCGGAGAGCAGTTGAGCGTCAGTCTGACAGGGTCGTACGAGTGGCAGACGGGACACGGGAGTTCGTCGGTGTTCAATTCGTATGAGGTTGGTCTGACTGGGTCGCTGTCGTTTCCGCGTTTTATCGCTCCGAAGTTCATACCGCGGCGTAAGTATTCATCGAACTGGACGCGAGTGTCGCTCAATGCCGATCTGCTCAACCGTCCGCATTATTTCAAGATGGCGCAGTTCAACGCTTCGTTCGGTTACGACTGGATGTCGTCGAGATTTGTCAACAACAATCTTACGCTGTTCAAACTGACGTATACAAACTTGCTGCACACGACCGCTGATTTCGATTCGATCACGGCTGCAAATCCGGCGATAGCGCTGTCGTTCAGGTCGCAGTTCATTCCGCAGATGTCGTACACGTATTCGTATGACCGCACGTTCCGCCGCGACAACACGGTGCGCTACACGATATCGGTGGCCGAGGCGGGCAATCTGTTCTGGTCGATCTATGAAGCGTGTGGCAAGAAGGGGGAGAAGAAACTTTTCAACACTCCGTTCTCGCAGTTTGTGAAGGGGACGGCGCAGATAGTCTACGGCCGTCGTCTGTCGGGCGAGCAGTGGCTCTGGACGAGGGCTGCGGTGGGTGCGGCGCATGCCTACGGCAATTCGTCGCAGGTGCCTTACACGGAGCAGTTCTATTGCGGCGGCGCGAACTCGGTGAGGGCGTTTACGGTGCGTTCGATAGGTCCGGGCAGCTACCGTGCGCCGAAGAATGATGTCAACGGTTATTTCGACCAGACGGGTACGTTCAAGTTCGAATTCAACGTGGAGTACCGTTTCCCGATATTCGGTCCGTTGCATGGCGCGGTATTCTTTGACTCGGGCAATGTGTGGCTGCTCAAGAGCGACCCGCAGCGTCCGGGTGGCGAACTGAAAGGTTCGAAATTTTTCAAGGAGCTTGCCACGGGCACGGGTGCCGGATTGCGTCTCGACATCTCGATGCTTGTCGTCAGGGCTGACCTGGGTATAGGTATCCATGCGCCGTATGATACGGGGAAGCACGGATATTACAACATGGAGTCGTTCGGCAAGTCGCTGGCATTCCACCTGGCGATAGGCTATCCGTTCTGATTGCGAGGTATTTACCGCGGTTAAAAACCGCGGCTACTACGCTACTGATTGTCAGGATGCTGCGCTTAGTAGCCGCGGTTTCTTTGCTGAGCAAAGCGCCCAAGGCGATAATCAACCGCGGAAAGTTTAGTTCTGCAACACCCTCCAATGCTGTTTACTTAAGGGGCGACGTCAGAGAGCCGGGAGGCTCGGTGGGCTACTATTAACCGGGGTTCGGAGACCGCAGAGCGGTTGCAGACCCCGGCCATAAACCCAGCCGCCCAATAAGCCCGGGAGGGGCGGTTTGTGGTTGTAAACAAGCTGGTTACCACACACCGCCCTTCCCGGGCTCAGGAGATGATTGCTACCGGTTACCCCGGTCTGCGCCCGCTCCGCGGTCTCCGAACCGGGGTTAATAGTAGACCCTCAAGCCTCCCGGCTTTCCGATGAAGTTATACTTAAGTAAACAGCATTGGGGTGGAGCCCTACAATATGGTGCGTCATATTTACAATATAATTGCAAGTTATGCAACACCGTCCAGACAAGTTTATTCGTTTTTATGGGGCGAATGGGTGGGAAGTGTGGCGGTGTAAAAAAAAGAGAGGAATTCGGATTGGAATTTCTCTCTTTTTTTCTTTTGGGGTGCGCATGAAGGGACTCGAACCCCCACGTCCTGAGACATTAGATCCTAAGTCTA
>CAMWJS010000039.1 GCA_947174635.1 uncultured Muribaculaceae bacterium | reverse complement strand
ATGAGCGCGGCGATGAATACGCCTCGATCATCGGCTTTCAGGTGTTCGACCACGAAAACGATAACATCTACACACTAAATTCTATATCGAAATGAATACCGAAGACCCTACACTCGCCGCTCGTTTCTTCTTCCGGAACTGCGCCGTGTCGCTCCACGTGCCCGGCGAAATGCGCATATCGCGCACCATCACCCCTGGGCCGAATGACATTGTCCTCGACCGTGATTTTACTCCGGCAGACTCTCCCTCCGAATTCATTGACGTCCAATCCGACTTTTGCCGATTCCTTAACGCTACAAGCTCGACGAAAGACTCTCTTTTTAAGAAGGTGGCGGCAATCGGTTACATTCTTTGCAACAAGCTCCCTCGTGGCGGTCGACGCTGCCGTGCTTTCATCTGTGTCAACGAGGATAAGGGAGCCTGTTGCAACGGCAAATCACTCTTTGCAGAATCAATAGCTCGATTTTGCCATTCTACTACTATCTACGGCGGAGAAGTGCAGAATTCATTCTTCCTATCCTCCATCTCCGACAAAACCAATTTACTTCTCGTTGAGTCATGCCCCACTCATCGTTCTGTCGAAAAACTTCTCAATCTTTGCACAAGCGACTGGACTGTCTTTCGCAAGTGTCAGCCCCCTGAAACTATCCCTATCAGTCAGGCTCCTTACTTACTGGGTATTTCAAATGCGATCGACTCTGAGCTTCGCAAAGACGGCTCTTTCCGTCGACGTTTCGTTGCCCTTGATTTCTCTTCATTCTTCAGCCCGGAGAATACGATAAGAGACTACATCGGCCACGATTTATTCCTCGATTGGAATAACGCCCAGTGGCACATGTTTGACAATTTCATGTTCTACTGTGTCCTCGAATATCTGCGAGATTACAGCAACGGTAACGATGTTTTCTCCTTCTACAAATGACCGCCACACCGCCAAAGGCCGTGCTGCTGCGCTCTTTTACAATCGGCGGCCTCCACATTCAGAAAGGCGTTGAAGTCGATTTGTTCTCTATCGGTGACACCGGCGCTTTTATCTCCGTCGACCGCAACTCCTTCTGTGTTCCGCAACACTTTATAACCATCATACCTCCCGACTCGACACGAGTCCATAAACATAAGAAGTAAACAACTAAACGTAAGAAAAAATGAAACGAATAACCCCCGGCCTCATGTACTGGTGTCTTCCACCGGTGCTCGCCATCTCTGACGTTGCAATCACTTACGCTCTCGACCTCGCCAATGGCGACATCGAGGACGAGCGTGAAATCATCGATGTCGAATATGAAGAAGTCAGCTCGACCCATGACGACAGAAGTAATAACTAATCCCACAACCCAATGAAAAAGAACAAAACCCCAATCATCGTCGCCGTGTTCCTCGTGGCATGGCTCCTATCGACCGTCGCCTTCATCGTGCTCAAATGCTTCGGCGTTCTTTCCTGGTCATGGTGGTGGCTGCTCGTGCCAATCTTCGGCACTCCGCTGCTCGCACTCCTGGCAGTCGGCACTGTGGCCTTCTGCACAATCTTCCTCACTCTTACATCAAAAGTCAATAAGCTATGAGCGTCGAAGTTTTACAGGCCGATGACTCGGTCGACCATCAGCGGCAGCTCGTGGCCGAGGCTCTACCCGAGCTTCAGCAATTCATCATCATAGGCCGTCGCAGTTCTAACTCCGGCAAAATGCTAAATTTTGCCTCGTGCTCTTTCGCCGATGATGAATTGGCCAATGCAATAGCAAATTTCATACTTGCACACCCTCAATGTGCCATGCCTTTCCTATTCGGTGTGAACACTGCTATTAAAGTTCTTGCTTCCCAATGACCCGCACTTACTCAAAATCATGGATTGCGGCCTACGCCTCAGCTCTGGCTCTCGATTCGAGACTGTCAGGGCTGAGAGCCTTGGCTGTCGCTGTTGATGAGTTTCGCGAGGCGGCCGCAGAAACCGCTCGCGTTTCTCTTATGGTTCGTATCTATGAACCAAATTTGACCTATTCGCAAGTCCTCAGCGGTTTTATTGCAGAACCTCCCGAAATCCCGAGTGACCTCCGCCGTCTGGCACAGTCAACGTGCGACAGCTGCTGTCACTATCAGGCCCGCCCGCCCCGATGTCAGCTCTACAAGCGCTCCATCTCCCCTAAACAATTCTCATGTAAGAAATACTCCTCAAAATTCAATCGACGATAATGACTAACCCTATCCCAATAAAGTGGTATAAACCATCTGAACGCCTTCCTGAAAATGGTCAGGTCGTTATTATACGCGAATATTATAGAAGCGCAAAGACGGGAAAATTCCGCACCGATTATGCGGTTTTCTATTATTTCGAGGACTATGGCTTTAAGATTGAGGAACGCAAACATCGTCAATTAGAGTTAAAAGTTACTCACTGGCTACCTATCCCTCCACTTAATTATGAAAAAGTTTAATCACCTTGTCAGCGAATGGGAGCGCTCATGCTGTCGTGAAGTGCCTGATTCGTATTGAGCCGAGTCAGTTCGTCTCCGGCTTGAATTTCTCCGTTTAAGGCGAGAAATCCTCCGTCAGACACTCCGGGTATATTACTATCTTCTAAACTGAAACATATCCTAAAATGATACTGCACCGATTTTGCTCACAACGAGAGTTCCTCATGTTCTACCATGGGGAACCTCTCCACAATGACACCGACCACTACCAAGGAGGCAAAGGCGGCAGCCTGAGCCGAGGGTTCTGTTTCTTCATGGGCGACGTCGACGAATGGGCCCGTCGACTTAACGGCCTTGTCGATTTCGACGTGCTGCTCACGGTCGAGGTTGCCCCGGAGTTGGTTCGTCGATCGATAGGCGTTTATGCCGACTGGTCGAAAGATGACGGCCATTCCATGCCGCCAAAGAAACATTTCCAAGAGTTCTGCGCTGAATCCTACAGTCGTGACAAATTCCACTATGTTAGCGGCGTTGACACCTATTCTCGAACTCACGTCTCTCGCTCTCAAGTCCTCGCCCATTTGGCGAAGACAATGCCTCAAGCAATTCACAAACTTTACCCATTCACATAATCATGTACGAATTTTCCAAAGATCAGTCCAAGCTCGCGTCAACCATCGCCGTTGAGCTTGAAAAATCCGGCTGCAATGTCGGAGAGTGTATTCAGGTTCTCACCGTTCATCTCGCCGGCCTTCTCGGCCTACACGCTCCCAACGTAGTAGAGATTGAACGTTCCGGCGCTGTCTTCGGAGAGGAAATCACTCGCAGTGCCATTAAGTTTCATAACCTCTCGGACATCGTCCCGGGAAAGCGAAATTGACACAATGGCAATAGACATCAACTCTCTAATCGTAACCTCAGTGCTGCTGATAATCCTCGCCATCGTTTATTGTTTCTCGTATCGATGGGGGGTTAGCAGAGGTTATAAAGTTGGCCACGAAGCCGGAATGCGATATGCTTCTAATCTTTCTGAATTAGAGTATCATCTACGGCAACAACAAGCGGAGCTGAAAAAAATCCAATGCATACACGACTGTCCCATTCTTGATGATATGCAACCCCATGAACGTGTCCAGTATGCCACCTCGGCCGTTTATGACCTTTGCCAACAGCTTGCGGAATCGTTAATTGAAAATGATATCGTAAGACCGGTAGTTATCGATGACGATATACGTCCTTATCGAAATAGAAAAAGGATTATGGTCTCCTTGTACGTATCCCCTGATCCGGTAACTGAAACATATCCTAAAGTCGTATTCTTCCGGCGTCACAAACGCGATTGATATTAAATCAAACCTAAACACCCTCGCCAATCACGGCGGGGGTGTTTTGTTATGTGAATATTTTGTCGTAGATTTGGGGAAACTAACCATTTTATATCATGCCAAAACTTAATTCTTTTACTGCTTTAGATTTTGAAACGTTTACTGCTGAACGTTCAAGTGCTTGTGCTATAGGACTTGTGAAAGTTGTAGCCGGACATATCGTGCAACAATTCTACTCCTTGATTAACCCTATTCCTGACAATCGTACGGCTGATAACTCGGCCGTCAATGGGATTACCCGCGAAATGATTGATGTGGCTCCAACATTTTTACAATTATGGCCTACAATAAATAAAATTATTGGCGATGATGTCCTTGTATGTCACAACGCCGAGTTTGATAGTTCCGTCTGGAACGAACAAATGGATTTTTACAGTTGTGGCGCTAACCCCTCTGAGTTTTGCTTCTTCTGTACTTACCAACTAACCGGGCTGTCTCTGGAGGATGCGTGTGCAAAACATAATATAGATATGGGTTGTCATCACAACGCTCTCGATGATGCCACTGCATGTGCACGGTTGATGCTTGCCGAAAATGGTGTTATGCAGGTGAATACCTTCAAAGGCGGTATATCGGCCGCCTTAAGTCACATGGCAGCTAAAAAGTATAATAAAAAGACTCTTATCGCTCTTGATGACGATGCTGTCGAGAATAAAGATACCATATTTTTCCATGCCCGGACTGTCATAACAGGCGTTTTTGCATCATATCCTAATCGAGATGAATTAGGCCAGACTCTACAGGAATTAGGCGCAGATATCAATACTTCTATATCCAGGAAAACCAATATTGTTGTCGTCGGCGATGGCGCCGGGCCGTCTAAGCTTCGAAAAATTGAGGAACTGCGAGCAGATGGCTATGATATCCGAGTTATATATGAGCCGGAACTTATATCGTTATTATCAAATTAATAAAAATGGAAAAACATACCATTCTTCGTATTACCTGGGGAAAAGCATTTGATGAAATATACTGTCATCATGCTTCTCTTTTTATCCCTTATATTAGTCCATCTCTTTTTCCGCCGGAAATTGTTAGAGTGGGTGTTACTGTTCGCGATAACATTATAGAAAAAAGGAAAGATAGTTTTTTATAACGATAGAACTTCATCATGCTATCTTCGGTGCACAATGATTGAAAATGGGCTTGAAATTCCTCTAAATGATACACAGCTTCTTAACGGTTTGAGTATTGATTCTTGGACAAAACTTAAAAATGGTCGCAGGGGAATTCATAAAAATTTTCCAATTGCGTTGTTTTATCAATTGCCAAATACTGACCCTATTACATTCTCAATCAACCATGAACAAAAAGAAACGCCATATCTTATTAGTGAGCCTAAATTTGCAGGATTAAAGAATGGTGATAAAATTGAAGTTGAAATTTTAATGGATACAAGTATATGAAAAAAAATTTTTTTAATGTATTACTTACTGTGATGGCGCTTTTGCTATGCATTTCATGTGTCCCAAAGCATACTGTGAGGGCATATTATCTGGACTACTCACATCTTACGAGGCTTGGGATTTTTGTTACGGAATCTTGGTCTGTTCCGTTTGACTATGACCCTGTCGGTTCGCTGTTGGTTGAAGAATACGACGGAGCAAAAGAGAATAAAAACAGCATTTCTGAAAAAAACAAGGATCTTTTTGCTCCTGATTTATATAAATCAGGGGATTCTCAGAACTATGTACTTTCTACTCCTTCTTCTGTCTTAGATTCAATGGCTATAATGGCAAAACATATTGGTGCTGATGGCATTATTGGTGTCAAAATATCTCCAGTTAAGGAAACTACGCCAGGGTTTGCTGTGTCGGGAATGTTGATTAAAAGAAAATAACAAAATTTGCTACAAAATTTTGCGATGTTGATTACTTATCGTATATTTGCAGCGCTAAAACACTTGTAGAGTACTACACCGCTGGCCTCGGTTATCGGCTCGACATACTATCGGGCATTTTTTATGCCTTGACATATCAGCTTATACGGCTGCCATATCCAAATCTTAATGGCTCTGCGGAGTTACTACGAGTGTTTTAGCGAACGGGGTATGGCAGCCGTTTTTTTCTGCCTGTAAACGCTAAAACATTCGTAGTATGAACACAACAACACTGACCGCGCCCGCCATGCGGACGCAAGTTCCCAACCTCCGCGCCATCGCCATGCGCGCCATCAGAGCAGCCTTCTCGACGAAGGCATCGCTTATCGCAGCTGCCGTCACAGCAGCCGTAATGTATTACCACACCCTCACCATCGCCGACACCATCGCCATGCAGCATGCAGTGGCTGTGGACTGTCTCTGCGCATCGCCCTGGGGCATCGCATGGATCATTCGTAATATCAAGAAAGGAGGTAGCCATGCACGGGTTTAAGGAAGATCTTCTAAATGTCGTTATCCGCGACATCGAGCAGAACTGGGAACGCTTAGACGGCAATGTGGAATACTTTGCCGACCGCGTCCGCAATTCCGGCCTTACCACCGCCGACCTGGCCGACTACCTTGTCGAACGCAAGCATGTTGCCCCGGTGTGTGTCATTACCGTGTTCGACTACGTTGTAAATCCTATCGAGGACGAGGAAGGAGGTGCGGAATGAAATATTTTATCAACTCCGTGCAGACATACTCCACAAGCGGCAAAAGCCGCAAGGGGGCATTGTTGCAGTCGGTCGCCTCTCAATTTGAGGGCGTAATCATCGACGACGACGCTCTCCTCTCGATGATCAGCATTTTTACAGCTCTCGTGGCTTATGTCAACAACAATTACAAGGGGAAGCCATTGAACCTTGTCGCCGCACCCGGGTGGCTCTGCGTCAAGCCGAAATACAACGGCAATGACAACCATGTCTTTAATATCAGTTATGTGCCAGTCAAGGCTACATATTACGCCTACAATGTCGAGCAGCAGGTGTCAGAAACTCTTTCTAACATCGATCCAAACATTATCAAGGGCTACAAGAAAGGAGGTGAGCTATGAGCCGCCGTACTCCCGTGCCTGAGGTCGTCATCAGCTCTAACATCATCACTGACGACGAGACAGGGCAGAACCTCGCCACTGTCATCGTCGAGGCGAAAGTCGATGATTTCTCCAACGGTTTTATCTTCCTCGATGAGCCGGGCGATTTATACCTCCTCCGCAATGCTATCGACGATTACATCTCCAAAAACAACATCAAGAACCCATTCCTATGAATACAGAAGAAAACAACATCGAGCAGAACCGGGAACAGACGCCCGAAGCTCCTAAGTTCCTCGGCGTCATCGAGGGCTACATCAACACCCAGTATCACCCGACACGCGGCTTTAACCCCAATGATCGCACCCGTTTCCGGATTATGACCTCTCAGGAAATAATCCTCGACCTCGCTGACATGGTCGACATGGAGCTTAACGACGTCGCCGAGGCGATGATGTTTCTCGGCTACCGCACTATCATTCATGACGGCAAAGTCGGGTGGTTGCTGGAGCGTCGTATTGAATAAACATTTATTTTCACCAAAAGCAAGCGACACATCGTTTCACAACGATGTGTCGCTTTGATTGATTTGTGGAGTTGTGATTAACTAACCATTCTAAATCTTTCCTACCTTATGGCAACAGTTGAACTCGGTATTGCTTTCACGGGCGATGGGGAAAATCCCTATATATAAATACGTTTCTGCGTAACGCGTAAACGTATTATGCGCCCAGTATAAGTGCAAAGTTAGGTATTGTCAATCAGATTAACAAACATTCTCAAATCGAGTTAGTAACACTTGTTCCCCGGGGCAACTTCCGCCCCCCGCACCCCTGCATGGAGGCTTATGGGAAATCGGTGCAGCAGTGCGCTCCGGTGCAACAGCACATCAGAAGCTTTCGGTGCGGTGGGGCAGGGGGAGGCGACTGCCGGCCATCCACACCTGTTAGCTTGAAAGTCGGATGTAAAGAATTTATTTATAGTGTTTTGTTGTTGCGTGGAACAATCTTTGTAATTATTTTTTTCTTGCGCCTATTGTAAGAGAGAAAAAGAGTACATTCGTACACAACAGCCGTTTACAATTGTAAATCAGCGCTTTAAGTAGCGCACGAATTTTGCACTTTTGCGCACGATTGCACCGTTGCACAAATCCCGATCTCGGAGGCACTATCTGACCGCTCTTTCTGCACGAAATTCGTGCGCACATAGCATTCTGACATGCAGGCAAATACCCCTAAGCGCACAGATGCACACAAAAATTACACCTATCCACTTCTCAAATAGATAAATTATTAATCGTATTAAGAATTAAAATTAAATTATTGCAGAAGTTTTTATAATTTTGCATAGATAATCCAATTCTGCAAACCTTAGTTTATATCACATGTCTCAATTCTCCGTCTACATCAATCCACCGGAATATCTCGGCCAATGGCTACGTCATGATTTTTGGGATACCGAGTCAGAGAGAGTTGTTTTTCCCCGGGGGTCAGCTCCTCGTGCAGTTTTAAGCTCACTGCTCCGCAAAGCTCCACGCGACTACCGTCCGGATGACTCTGACGGACGCGTGCCTGTCGAAGTGCCGACATTCAAGGGCATCAATCCGGCCACGTTCAACTACCTCTCACCTAAAGGGCAGACTGCTTTGATTTCTGCCTGTAAAAAATTATTTCAGTCCACACTGTCTAATGAGTTGCATGAGCTGTTCAGTCATGATGTGCAGATTACCGACATCATTTATGAATTTATGGATCGGCACGGCATTGAGCCTACCGAGCGCAACTGGGAGACGATACGGCAGATGTATTTGCGTATGCGAAAAAAATCAGCCCTCAGATAGTTAAATACTGTTAAACTCCGTTGACTTCAACGCCCAAAATTACCGTATTGCACATTCCGTCCAAAACGCACATTTCAACCAAAACGCACATTGCCATGAGTCACCATTCTCTTCCGGGTATAAAAAAAATTCAGATTGTTCGCTGCAATGACCTGCCATCCTCCGCCATGCTGAATTCTATCTGCGGCTGCATTGTTGCAGTTGCAGCTCCTGCTTCAGCCATTGACTTTATCGGCCGTCCTCTGCTTACATGGGACGGCTCAAAGGTCAATGGCCTGCGTCAGGAGAAGTCAACGCTGGAATTTGTTTCAGCCCGGCCGTTGCCTGAAGGTGAAAATCTTGCCTTCATTGTTACAGGCGCAGGAGGACAGCAGTATCTTATCGGAACCCGTGAGGGCAATTTTCCGATAATTAACTATTCCGACACAACCGGAGAGCTCGGAGGCAGCGCCGCAGTCCGTACATATAAAATCACCCATATCGCACAGAAATCCGTGCTTCCATGCGTTTTGTGATGGTTTTATAGTCTTTTATACCACCCCCCTTCGCAGACTAATTTCGCGGCATAGACAATCACTCGCTATGCCAAAAAATTACAATCTCTACCTCAAAGGCTATGTCGGCGACTGGAATTTCTCCGCCGACATGGTTAACGCTGTCCTTGACAAGCACAAGGATAAAGAGGTTTGCGTCTTGATTGACTCTACCGGTGGCCGTGTCGACACGGCTCTCTCGATTTCCTCTCTCTTTAAGCTACATGGAAACGTCCATTGCCACTACGTCGGAATGAACGCCTCGGCTGCTACTATCGCCTCGATGGGCGCCAAGCACGTTTCCATTGACGCCAACGCGCTCTTTCTCGTGCATAAATGCATGAGTGTCGTTTTTGAGTGGGATTATATGAACGCCGACGAACTCGCCGCTCATATCGCCGACCTCGAAAAACTCAAAAAAGACAATGAAACTATCGACGGTTGCATCGCCGGCATGTATGCCTCGCGCTGCAAGAAACCCAAAGAGGACCTTCTGGCTCTCATGAAAGAGGGCGCATGGCTCACCGCCAGGCAAGCCCTCGAATGGGGTTTTGTCGATGAAATCACCGATGATCCGGAGGACGCTGCCCCCGAATTCACCGATGTCGTGGCCGACGCGCTTGCGAAAGAAGGAATCCCCATGCCTCCGGTCGCTGTCAAAAAAGGCTCTTTCCTTGAACGCCTCGCGCAGCTCTTCTCTTCATCACATTCTAAACCCGCGGCCGAGGCCAACGTGCCGGAAGCCGCACAATCAACTCCTCAAATGTCAAAAGCTCTCACCGCTGTCGCCGCTCTCGTCGGCGCCACTGTCGCCGTGACCGATGGTAAGCTAACTCTTACCGAGGATCAGGCCGACAAACTTGAGGCTGCTGTCGCCGCGCATGACGCGACTGTCAACGACCTCAATTCAAAAATCACCGAGAAGGTCAACAAAATCAACGAGCTCAACGCCAAAATCGCTGACCTCGTGAAAGAGCCCGCGTCCGACACTGCCGACGTTACCGAGACCTCGAAGGAAACAAACCCTCTCAACAGCCTCGACATCGATAAGGTGTGCGATGCCATTCTCTCCAACTTCTAATTAAATTCAAATCTCTCTCCAATGGAAATAAAACCTCTTATCACAGACGAAGTGCTCCAGCAGTACAAGGACACCTGCATAAAGTGGGATAAAGTCTTTCAGCAGCTCCCGGTGCGTGCGGCAAATGATGTACTGAAATACTTCACAATGGTAAAGAAGCTCCGCGGTAAAAAGCGCGTAGGCTATATCAACGGTAAATCCCAGTATGCTCCTTTCAAAAAAAATCGAGACTCCCAGTCGGAGGTCAACTTCGATTTCCGCGAGATTGAAACATTCCACGGAAACGTTATCGATCCCTTCTCGCCTGTCGATTTTATAGATCTGCCGTTTGTCTACGATGATCCTATTATCGGCGAAGCCATCAAGAAAGCCGGCATAACCTTTAAGGTTCTTGCGCTTCTCACCATAGCTCGCGGAGCCGGCATCGCCCAGGCTGCGTTCACTGGTAAGCGAAATGCCGAAGGTGATACTACCGAGGATATCTGCGATGGCCTCCTCACTATTGCCGATAAGGAAGTCGAAGCCGGTAACATCTCGGCTGAAAATGGTAATTTCATCAAGTTTACCGATGCCGTTACCAACGATAACGCTGTCGATATCGCAAAAGAGATCGTTTTCACCAACAACCCGTTCCTGCAGCGACAGAATTCTCTCATGTTCTGCTCGCCTGAATTCAAAAATAAATACAACGAAGCATATCTGCTTTCACATCATGCGATTAACTATAACAAGCAGTATAATCAGCCCTATGTGGAAGGCTCAGATGATCGTCTTACTCTGGTTGCTCTTCCAGAGCTCGCCGGCCAGAACCGCGCTATCATAACCAATAAGACCAATCTCCTTTGCGGCATCTACAACGATACTGATTTCACATCTGTTGATGTCATCCGCGAAGGCCACTATGATCTCTCGTTCGCTTCCGATATCTGGCTCGGATTCCAGTTCCATACCATTGATCCTCGAGTATTCCGTTATGTAGAGTTTGCCGGGGAATAACCATTAAATTCTGAATTATGCCTGAAATTTCTGCAAATAAATGCTTTTCCACCCTGCGCGATATGAGATATTGCCAGGGTGCACCCGTCACTCCCGGCATCAAGCGTCGCGCATGGTATGTCTCTGTCGGCGCTATAGCCGGCTGGCCCACAATCCCCGTTGACGAATTTGGACGCCCAACTTCGTCTATCTACGACGGCGCTTTCAAACTCGCTGAAGGCGAGAAATGGCATCCTCTGGACCATCTCCCCAACAAAGCCGAATTCAAGTCTGAGCCTCAGGGCGAGGAACCTTCCCGGACTTTTAAGGTGACTGGTTCATTCGTTCATCCTAAAATCGACGAGGACGCCTCAGCTGCCGCTACTTCTCTCATCAACACCCGTATCGTTGTCCTCGTGGAGGATATGCGCGGAAAATACCGAGTTATCGGTTGCGAGAAATACGACGGAGCTCTCGTATCACCTTCGCGCGACAACGGCCAGGGCGCTACCGGTACAGCCGGTACGACTATCGCCGTCGAAGCTGATGACCCGGTTGAGACTCCCTTCTATACGGGACCGATTGAAACCGAGGACGGAGTAATCAATGAAGCCTCAGACAACGCATGATAAGTGCTCCGGGAGCCTGTTTGCTGACGTCGCCTCTATCCTCTCGGATTTTGAGGTAACTGATGGCTCTCCGGCTCTCGGGGAACTTTCTCGTAATGGGCAAGTCTTCGGCTCTGCCGCTTTGCCCGGCAAAGACATCTTCGCTGTCCGGGAGCGCAAGGCTTGGGATAAATCTACCGAGGCAAGGTGTAATTTCGACTTTCGCCCGAGAATTACTCCTCGTGCCGGATTATGGTTCCTGTCGTTGTGGCAAAAGTCTCTGATGGGCAGAACTCTCACCGAGATTAAGTCCGACCCGGCTGAAATTCCGCATTTTGCGGACGCCGTGTCGGACTTTCTTATTAAGTTCCTTGGTCCCGCACTAACATCCGGACATTGGTGTATATGCACATCTCCGAAGCGCAGACACAAAGAACATAATTTTGCCACCCTTATTTGCATCGCTATCCACGAACGGCTACAAATCCCTTTCTATGAGGATGTTGCTTTTTGCACATCCCGACAACGTATCAACGCAGTTTTTACACTCAATGTATTGCCTGAGGAGCCTAACGTCATAGTTTTTGATGACTTTGTCACCACCGGCTCAACCCTCAAAGGTATGCACGAGCTTTTACTGAAACACGGCAAAAACACACTGTTTGTCGCCGGCATAAACAATAAGTTATGATAGATCTCGAACTCACTCCTAAAATCAAGGAATGGCTTGAAACAGAGCCGTCGCAGCGCAATCTTCAGGAAGGCGCCGACCTCCTGCTCCGTGTGACCAGGAATAAAATTCTCTATGCCAACATTACGCGCAACATTGCCCGTCATGCTGACACCATCGAATATCAGCTCAATAAAATCTACAAGGCCCGCCTCGTCGACATCACCCACGATCAGGTCCGCTCGATGATGTCTGATGTCGGCTCCATTGCTCAGGCGCGTGGCCTCGACAATCCTGAGGGGTCGACCAAGCGTACAGAATTGCAGCGAGGCAAGAGAGCCGACCATGACGAGCTGCCTGATGAAATCAAACAGCTCTACGTCGATAACGCCGACATTCTCCGCAAAATGCGTGAATGTCATGTCCGGCTCCGCATGATTACCCCTGAAACATCTACTTGCCCGGACTCGGACAGATTCCCCTGGGCAAAGGAAATCATCGCCCTCGATACGCTCTACCGCGAGAACTGGAACCGTTACGATCATTATGTCAAGGGTACGCCCGCGGCAGCTGTGCAGCTCGTCACCGACTCGCGCTCTGATTCGCGCAATGCTGCCCGCGTAATTCATCTGCTCCTCGGCAAGTATGCCACCAATCCCAACGATGCGCTGGCAGAGCGCATACGCGAGACGTATGCCCGTATTGCCTCGCCCACTGTGGCTATCCGTAAAAAAATGACTGCTGCCGGACTACTCTGATGAACCGCTCCACTTCTATAACCGATATTCTGTCACCGCTCGCTGACAAAGGTTATCAGGCTTATTTGAGCAATGCCCTCCAAGTGGCTGACATTCTCAAATGGGCGCTCTTGCAGACCGGCCCCGCCGATGTGCAGATGACCTCCTTCTCTATTTCGGAAGAATTTCTCCGACGGATATTCTTCATCGAGAAGGAGGGGCTTGTGCGCTCTCTTGATATTGTCCTTGACTTCAAGGCCACTAACAAGACCCTCAAACTGTGGCCGTTCATTGCTCAGACTGTCGAAAACTGCTACCTCTCCGACAATCACTCGAAAATCTTGCTCGTATCGAATGAGGCGTGGAAGGTGGCTGTGGTAATGTCTCAGAATCTAACTCGCGGCAACCGCTACGAGTCGGGGTTCATTACCACTGACACCTCAGTCTTTGACAGTCTGCACCGACAGCTCGATTATGTAATAACCCGTCAATCCGTGCCATTCCATGATATATTCAGCAGAACAGTTGACAACCATTGAACAGATGGCTGCTCTCTACATCACGCCTACCGAAATCGCCATTACCCTTGACATTCCCGAAGAAGAATTCAAGATCGACATTGCAATGGCCGACTCCCCGGCCCGCAAGGCTTATCTGCGAGGCAAGCTCTCGCAGAAGATTGAAATCCGTAAGCAGATGGCTATGCTCGCCCGTGTCGGCTCTCCGGCAGCTCTGGAAATGTCAGAGCGTGCCCTGCTCGACATGGAAGATGACGAGTAGAATTTTTATCTCTTTCCTCTATGCCAAATCTCCTCTCTCCCCTTGAGGCTTGCAAGGTCGACCTCTTTGCCGCCGAAGACGAGCTGCGCCAAAAATACCCGCTCGCCCTCGCTGAGCGCGTTCTACGTCTCCGCGAGATGTATAATTTTTGGCTGGCGAATCCCTCCATGAAGGACCGCCAGTTGCGCGACGCCATCATGTCGAGATATGATGTCTCGCAGTCGACGGCCTATTCTGATA
Source organism: uncultured Muribaculaceae bacterium (assembly GCA_947174635.1). GTDB lineage: Bacteria > Bacteroidota > Bacteroidia > Bacteroidales > Muribaculaceae > JAGBWK01. Next base: position 11,257 of record CAMWJS010000039.1, on the reverse strand, counting down.
TAAATATCATTCATCAGCTCGTGCCTCTGCTCTCGCAGAAATCCCGAGATTTCCACAGGGCGCGGGCAAATGAGATGTTTCTGGAAACATACGCAATGGCAAAGGCCCGTAAGGACACTAAGACGATGGAGCGTGTCGCGGCCTCATACGCCAAGTATAACCGCGTCGACATGGAGGACGAAATTACAATGCCCTACGACGAGATTGTCATTCAGCCGTTCTGCGCCACTCTCGATGTCCGCGTCCTCGGTCTCGAACCTATCCCGGACGCTTACAACTACATCGCCAAACTTACGAAGGAGCTGTCGCGTGATTTCCGTGACATCGTCGATGTGGAATTTGAAGAACCTGACCTCGAAGAAAAACAACTTTTCGCACCTCTCTCCGATGGAACTGATCAACCCAAAGGCTAAGCCTACATACTTCAACCGCCCTCAGATGTTGGCTCAGCTCATAGGCGCCCGTACCACAGTTATTGTGGCCGGGCGTCGAACCGGCAAAACCGACTCTATCGCGGCACCATACACGCTGAAAATGATGCAACGAATGCCCGGCTCTACCGGCGGCATTGTCGTGCCTACATTCAAGCATGGCCTCACAAACACGCTCCCCGGTCTATTCGCCGCATGGGAGCGCTGGGGCTACAAAAAAGGCGTTCATTACGTCGTGGGTCGTCGACCGCCTAAGTCTTTCGCCAAGCCGATTACCGAACCCCATGACTGGGAGCAGGTAATCTCGTTCTATAACGGCTCTGTGGCCGTCATCCTATCTCAAGACCGCACGGGAGCCGCCAACTCGCTCACTCTGTCGTGGCTCCTTATCGACGAGGCCAAATTCATTGACCCCGTCCGGCTTCATGAGGAAACATTCCCTGCCAATGGTGGTATCAAGACCCATTTCTCGCGGCACTCTTTCAATCACGCTGTCCTCATTCTCTCGGATATGCCTCAGAGCAAAAAAGGCTCGTGGTTCCTCGAATATGAGAAGAAAATGAATCCGGAGGTAATTCACGCTATCGAGGCCGGCGTGTATGAACAATGGCGTCAGAAGCAGAAAATCCTTGAAATGAGGAAAAAGGGCATAGAGCCGCCCGCTTATCTCCGTGGCCATCTCCGGCGCCTTGACGCTAACATCAATAAGCTCCGTTCAATAGCCACTTACTACCGTGAATATTCCTCGGTCGAGAACGTGCAGCTTCTCGGCGAGCAATACCTTCGTGATATGAAGCGCGACCTCACTCCGCTCACGTTTCAGACTTCTATCATGTGTCAGAAAATCGGTATCGCCCGCGACGGCTTCTATTCCTCGATGAAAGAGGGCCACAAGTATAACGACAGCGATTTTGAGTACCTTGACAATATCGGCTTTGACTTCCAACCCGAAGCCCTTGACTGCCGCGCTGACCGCGACCTCGACAGATACCGCCCTATCTGTATCGGTATGGACTACAATGCCAATATCAACTGGATTGTAGCCGGTCAGCCTGACGAGCGTCTTGGCCGCCTCAATGTCCTCAAATCGTTCTATGTGAAGTATGAGCGTAAAATCCCCGCTCTCGTCGCCGAGTTCTGCCAATATTACGCTCACCACAAGCAGAAAACGGTCGTATTTTACTATGACACTACCGCTCTCGGCTCTAACTATGCGGTCAACTCTGTCGATTTCCGTCACACTATCATCGACGAATTCCGCAAACATGGCTGGCACGTTGTCGCTACTCCGCTCGGAAATCCTATGCGGCATGAGGAAAAATATCATCTTATTAACCACGGTTTTGCCGGACTAAACCGCCTGACACCGTATTTCAACCGTCAGAATAACGATGACCTTATCCTCGCTATTCAATCGGCCGGCGTAACTCGCGGCCGTAACGGTTTCCATAAGGACAAGTCGGGTGAAAAGCTCGCCGAGACGGAAGATGATCGCCTCGAATTGCGTACCGACGGAACAGACGCTTTTGACACCCTATATATCGGCTGTGAAAATTTCCCATATTTTGGCAGTTCTTCGATTGATGTCTCCGGCATCTTGTAGCTTTCTGTCTTTTCCCGGCATCCATTTAACCCATATTTTTGCAAACAAATCAATATCACTCTCTCAATGAAAAAATCCATCATGCAAACCCACCGCCATATCCTCGGTATCATTCTTATTATCGTTGCTATGGCGCTTATCCTTTACGACTTCTTCAGCCCGCCTGTCGGTGAACTGAGTAATGTGACTCTTATTTTGTTCGCTAAAATAATTGCCATTGCCGGCTCTCTGATGAATATCAATATCAAAAACGTCTCCGACGATACTTCTGCCTAATTTTGTTTCTCTCTTCTTATGAAAGCTTTTGAAATCCGCCTCGCTACACAGCACCGAAATAATGCCCGGCATGTCAAAAATCTGCAAGCCTTCTGTGAGGACAAAAGCCGTTTTACTCGGCTTGACCCCGAAGATCAGGCATTAATACTTTCACAACTTGAACTCATGACAAAGCTCGACTCCATTCTTGAAGAGCGCATGCGTCGACTTAAACTCCCGGTCTAATGAGAAAAATTGATAAAATCATTTTACACTGTTCCGCCACACCTGAAGGTCACGACTACACTGTCGCCGATATCGACCGCTGGCATAGGGAGCGTGGGTTCAACGGCATCGGCTACCATTACGTCATTTACCTCGACGGCACTGTTAACCCCGGACGTTCCATCGAACGCATAGGCGCCCATTGTATTGGTCAAAACTCCAATTCCATAGGCATTTGCTATATCGGTGGTGTAACCACTGATGGCAAAACACCCAAGGACACTCGAACTCCGGCACAGCGCAAGGCTCTGCGTGAGCTCGTGGACACCCTCCGGAAGAAATATCCCGGCGCCACTGTGCACGGCCATTATGAATTTGCCAACAAAGATTGCCCCTCTTTCAAAATATGCGACTTATAATCATATTCTTTTCCCTGTCGGCACTCTTCTCGTGCCGTTCTTCCCGCCAATCAGTTACCGACTACGCCGACACTACAGCTGTTGTTGTCGACGAAGCCGATGCCTCACTCTCTACTGATGATATCCTCTCTCTCATCTCCTCCTCGTGTGAGCTGGATCTGTCGGGCATTACGGTCGAGTTCTTCCCTCCCGACTCGGTTCACCCGGACTCTCGCGCCGCCCCTAAATCTATCAAAATCGAGAACGCTAAAGCAAAAGAGTCTACCGAACAGACCACCCATAAACAGGTCTCGGCTGCCGAGCAAAAGACTATAAATCTTTCGACTCAAACCTCTACCGCTGTCGCCGAAAACACCCGGACCGATAATGACCTGCTCCGACCCGCTGACTGGGTGGTTTTCTTCTCGATTCTATCAGCAATCATCATTATCTCGCTAATCTACTTTATCAAATATCGCAAATGACACTCTGCAAAGACAAACGCGGTTTCGACAAACTCATTCATTTCATTATGGGTCTCGTTATCGCTCTCATCGTTGGCGTTATCTTCGCTCACATTCCCCCGCACATGCCCTGGTGGACGTTGACTGTCGCGCTCGCTGCAGTGGCCCTCGTGGGGTTCTTCAAAGAAGTCCACGACTCCCGTATGGCCGGTAACCATTTCTGCATTTGGGACTGGCTCTGGACTATGTCCGGAGGCGTCGCTATCTGTTGGCTACCATGGCTCGCGGCTTATCTATTGGCTATCTCGGGCTAACTCATTCTCCTCTCTCCATTTACTCTCTCCACAGGTCGTTCTCGTTTATTCCGGGGGCGACCTTTTGTTGTATATTGCGGACATATCATATTACAAAAAAAACACTCCACCGACTTCAGCTTCGGGGGAGTGTTTTACCAATACGGCTCATGCCATCGTGCCGGGCGCCTCGATTTTTGCGTTGTCTATTTCGTCGGCGTGAGCTTCGAGGCGCCGCGCTATGTCGCGGAACGCTTCGGCCAACCGGTGGTACTCCTCGGGCTTGAACGTAGCCGCTTTCTTCCTTACCATACAACCGTGAAGCCGTTGCGATAGCCATCCCTGTGTTTTCTCAAAATATTGTTGCGCGAGCTGAGACTTATTTATGAGTCCTTCAAGTTCACTGAATGCAATAAAAACAGCACCTGGTTTGTCGGATATTATCTCTTTGCGGCTGTCGTTATATTCTTCAAGCCGCAATATTTCTCTTTTCCCTAAATACATTTTTTTGTAAATTAGCCCCCGATTTCTCGGGGGCGGGTTAATTACTCTTGCTTTTTAATCTTTGAGAGCATTGAGTAAGCCCTCGATTTTTCTGATAGTGGATTGATTTTTCGGAGTTTCTATTAGTTTCAGTAGAGTGAAAATCTGATAAATCAATCCATTTTTGTAACTCATTTCATTTTACACCTCCTTTCTGTTTTGTATTACAAATATACATAATAAATTCATTATACGCAAATCTTTTCATGAAATTTTTCTAAAAACTTCGAATTTTTTGTAATTATAAAATTTATTTGTAGCTTTGTAGTGCTAAACAAATCATGATGTATTCATGCCGATGAGCTACGGTTTATAGCTCGTACTTTTTTCGGGCATTTTTTATGCCTTGACATATCAGCTTTACGGCTGCCATATCCATATCATAGGCTCCTCGGAGATACTCATGATTTGTTTAGCGACGGGATATGGCAGCCGTCTTTTTATCTCCTGCCTATAAACGCTAAACAAATCATGAGTATGAACACAACCACACTTACCGCGCCCGCTTCCCGGACGCAAGTTCCTAACCTCGGCGCCATCGCCGCACGTGCCATCAGAGCCGCCTTCTCCCCGAAAGCTTCGCTCTTCGCAGCTGCCGTCACAGCAGCCGTAATGTATTACCACACTCTCACCATCGCCGACACCATCGCCATGCAGCATGCAGTGGCCGTCGACTGCCTCTATGCCGCCCCCTGGGGTATCGCATGGTTAATCCGCTCAATCAGGAAAGGAGGTGCGCGATGAACGCCGGACAAATTGCAATCCTTGATGCTTGGCTCGCTCAATATGAGCCTACCGATTCATTTGATACCAATCTCGACCATGTGCTCACTACCGAGAATATAATATCCGAGCTGTCTGATATGGCCGACTGGGATGTAAACGAAGTAGCCGACCATATCGCTACGGCCGGCTTCCGCTTCAAGCCCGATTGCCTCGAGTGCAATCATGGCTGGATACTTCGGGTAAAGCACTAATGTGAATACATTTTTTTTGACAGATATAGCAGGGTTCGTCGTGATGACGAGCCCTGTTTGTCTTTTGCACCCCGTTTCGTGATGCCTATTTTTGCTGTATGGAAACTACAATTATTAACCCTCCATCACAGAACTCTCCCGTGCTGACGTCTTCGCTTTACTCCCTGAAAGCGTACACCGGCGGCAATAAAGTGCTTGTCGAGCTGATCCGTGACCCCGCCGGAGATAGCGACTGTTTCTTCTCTACCGAACTATATTCAATCAACGGCATTGTCGAATTATCCGATATTGGTTCTATTATAGAGGAGCAATTCCGACTGAAATCCCGTATTTCCGATATTATTGAAATTCGGTTCGATAACACTTCCACTGCATTTACTGCCGTATATTGCGAATATATACTTGACCCAGATTTCGACTGTACCAAATGTTTCCTTACGGCCTCTGCTATATCTATGGTACATCGCAATTCCCCAATATCACTCTCTCACTTCAGCAACGGATCCTCAGAATACATAGTCAATATTGTCGGACATGACCGGGATGGTATTGTTGCTGCGGTATCGCGGAAATTTATCAGAAAAAACCAATCTTTATCCGTTTCGTTTTCTGTTAATGAGATTATTGAGGCAGCCCTTGCGCCGGCAGAAGGGGAGACGCCTCTCGTCTCTGTGGCCTATTTTGCCATAACCTACGCCTCCTTCCAGAAAATTTTTTATGTAGTAGAGCACCCGTTTTTTTTGACGTTCCTTTTCCGGAATATGTTTAATGCTGATGAATATGTCGATATTGTCTGCACTGTCACTCGTAAAACTGAAATTGACAGCGGAACCGCCATCTGCGACGGCCGGCTTCAACAATATGACCGTGTCGTCTCCAGAACATACAACGTTCAGACCGGACCTCTTACCGACAATCAGGTCTCTGAAATTGAACAGCTCATATCTTCCCATCGCATACGTTTATGCACTTCTGACTATGATTTCAATGTCATTATTACTGATCATACAGTCGAGGTTGACAACGATGATGAAACCCTCCACTCAATAAAGTTTTCATTCCGGTTTACCGACAGTCGACCACGAGTCGTATCTTCAGACCTTAGATCTCTTATGCCTTCGTCCTCGCATGTTTTCTCTAATGAATTTTCCGCAGAGTTCGCTTGACACTGCCGCGCAATTACATCTGTCGCAATGAAAAAAAATATACACATGACACAGGCATTATCAATGCTAAACAGTGGCTCCATCGTTTCTCTACGGATAATCTCTGCCAGAGGACGGCTTCTGTGCTGGAATGATGTCATATCACTCAGCTTCGACCGATACAAAGGTACGCGCTCTGTAAAATTCGTGCGCTCCGGCCAAATACGTACTATCCACGACGTCTGCATTATCGGCATTAACGATTTTGACGTATTTCTCTAATCGACGAAGTCGCTTTGCTCAACTATCAATCTTTAATCGCAAAGAAAATCTTCACCCTCTCTCCAAATGAAAAAAAATAAACCAACCACCGGGTCGCAGCCCTCCGCCAATGGTCACTACTTCGACTCCTTCTCGGTTCATCAGGTTCCGCATACCAATGTCCGGGCTGCTATTGTGACTAAGACAACCACCGTCTTTCGAGAAGCCGATGACCTTAACATCGCCACCACCCATGACGGTATACAATACGTTACATGGGGTGCCGATGACATGCTCCCTTACAATCTTATTGACTTGATCGAAAAAGATGAAACCCTCTCGACTTGTCAGATATTTAACGCCGAGGTCTGCTATGGCAGCGGCCTTAAATACTGCACGGAGGAAGCGTCACCGGCTGTCAAGTCGGAGGTCGAGGATTTCCTGCTCGACAACCCTATGCCTGATTATTTCCTCGGCGTCTGTCAGGACTTCAAGCACTTCAATTTCGCTGTATCGGTCATAATCCTTAACGAAGATGGCAACAAAATTGTAGAGCTTCACCGCAAACCGGCCTGCTATTGTCGGTTCTGCCCGGCTGATGAGAAAACAGGCCGCATTACTAAGGTGCTGTTCGCTCCGTTCCGCAGTCTCTCACAGTCCGACACGGTAGAGGAAATTGAATTGCTCGATCCTCGCTCTCCATGGAAAGACCTTCAGCAGCGCATGGCTCTGAGGGCGACTCGCGAGAATGGTGCCGGTGAAACCAAAACCAAGACCCGCAAGTTTGCTATCCTGTCGAGATTCCCCGGCGTTGACTCGATGTATTACCCGATTCCTCACTATGCCGCTTTGTTCAAAGGCAGTTGGTACAACATCAAGCGGCTCATCGGGGAGGCGAAAATGGCAAAACTCAAAAACGCCGCCCCTATAAAGTACGTCATCGAGGTCTCGCCCAGATATTGGGATAACCTTTTCGCTAATCAGCATATCATCGACCCCAAGAAGCAGGAGGAGCTGATGAATGAAAAGAAACAGGAGATGTTGGATTTCCTTACCAATGTGGAAAACACCGGCTCTGTACTCTTTACGCCTAAGAGCATTTCGCTCGACGGCAAGGGCGAAACGGCTGACATCACCGTCACATCTATCGACAGCAAAACCAAAGAGGGCGGCGACTGGGAGTCTGACATCGCCGAGGCCGTGAACATGGTGTGCTTTACTATGCGTGTGCATAGTAATCTCGTTGGTTCTGTGCCGGGCAAGGCTCAGACCAACAATTCGGGTTCTGACAAGCGCGAGCTTTATACTATCGCTCAGGCGTTGCAGAAACCCTATCACGATATCCTGTTCCTGGTTCACCAAATCATCATTAAATTCAACCGGTGGGAGGGTGTTCATGTCGACTGCCCATTCATTCAGCTCACCACACTTGACGAGCATACTGACGCCAAAGAAGTAACCACAAAATCAGATAAGAATGAAAACATCGGAAATAACAATGACTAACGCGGAGCTGCGCTCTCTTATCCCCAATGTTATTCACGAGGTCGAGGGCGAGTCGCTTCTTATAGACAAACTCGCCCCGTGGCTTGCCTCGGCGAATAAGTGGCTTACCGACAATTTTGTCGGTGAAGATTACTCTCTGCCGGAGTCGCTTTTGCCTCTCACGAAGAAAATCATCGTGTTTAAGGCTTTTGCTGACGCCGTGCCCTCTCTCGATATCACACTCAGCCCTGCCGGTTTTGCTGTTATCAATACCGATGGCAGAGCGCCGGCCTCTAAGGAACGTGTCGAGAGGCTGATTGCCTCACTCCTTTCTACGGTGGACGCCAATGTGCTCCCGTTCATAATCAATTTACTCAAATATGCCGACTACCGTTCTACTCGCATGGGGCAATACTGGCTCGGCACGTTCATGTATGGCCTCGATGACGCGATGGCAAACAAAAGGGATAAAGACCTGTTGTCAACTTATCGCTCTATGCGCGACAGCGCCCTCCGCTTTGAATCGGAGTTGTCGCAGGATTATCTCGGCAAGGAAGTGATGAAGCACCTCCGCCTCGCTCGCTACGCTATGCCTTCGGATGATTGTACTTTGGTTATGTGCGATTTGATCCGTCGGGCCGAACTGCGTTACATCGCCTCTCATGCGCGCGACCAAAAGGCTAAGTGCCCTGACGACCATGAGGTGTGGCATCTTGCGCAGCCTATTCTCCGCGAACTCCGATATTGGCCGGAGCTGCGCGATATGTGGGAAGCTGAAATGGGTGAGGAGTTCGCTGTCAAACCTTTCAAAAACACCGTCAAGGGCGGTTTCTATTTCTGATGGCTGCTGTTGTTAATGTCAATGTGCCTAAGGGCTGGGCGGAGCTGTCTCAGGAACAACTCCGCTTCCTCCTTACGGCTATGGCGGCCGTCAATCTTGGGAACAAGAATGTCGGCTACCGCTCTCAGGAGGACTATGCCGCACAGACGGCTGCACAGGTGCAGACGCTCTGCTTCTTCAAATGGTCGGGTCTTACTGTCGTATGCCCCTATAATTCCGGCTACCTCGTGCGCTCCGGCGACATGGAATTTATGCTCTCGGCCGAAACGGTTGCTGCTGCTCTAACTAATCTCTCTTGGATTGAGGAACTTCCTCCGGAACCTGTCCGCCTCGATACCGTTGACGGAGCCGACGCTATCCCGGCAGATATTTCTTCCGGACTCACTTTTGATGCATGGCTCGCATGCGAAACCCTATGGCAACGATATCAGATCTCTCCTGATGACACCTTGCTCCGGCAAATGGCTTCAATCCTATATGGCAAACCATCTATCAAACCTGATGCTCCGGAAACTCTCGGCATCTTCTATTGGTGGGCAGGCGTCAAAAATCTCGTTTCAGAAATGTTTCCTAATTTCTTTAAAAAAGTAGGCGTTGACAATGATGCGGCTTCTCCTACCTATGACGATATGCGACGCAATATCGATGCCCAGATCCGCGCCCTCACTAAAGGCGATATCACAAAAGAGCGGGATATCCTTTCTCTTGATGCCATCAGGGCATTGACCGAACTCGATGCCCAGGCACGCGAATATGACGAACTACAGCGTCGCTATCCCTCTAAACAATAATATCTATAAAACATGAACTCCCCTAATTTCAACTGGGACGCTGCCGCTTTCTTCGAGCGTCTGACCGGCTCTAACCGCTTCGCCCGTGACAACGCATATCGCTTCACTCGCGTATCATCGCTCGAGGGCTTCCATGGAGCTCTCGGAATCATGAATTCCACTACCGCATTTGTGGCTGTCAGTGACACATCCGATGGCGCGGTCGACATTGAGAATACGCCTCATACTCGCCGCGTCAAAACCGTTTTTCTCGCTAAACGTCACACCGCTGACGATATGAAAGCCAGGGAACGGAGTATGGATAACATGCGTGAGCTATTCCGCCAATTCATGTCGGTGCTCATCCTGGAGAAAACGAAGCTCGAGGAAAACAATATTTTCATCGACCCGCGAATTTCATTTACCGAAATCGGCCGATATTTTTTCACAGGATGCGCGTGCGCCTTCTTTCAGATTGCCATTGACACATATTCTGACCTCTCTTATAATCCCGACGAATGGCTGACTTTAGAACCGACCCGATAGCTACCCGCAAGAAATATATCGAAGCGTGGAATACAACAATGATTAAGATTTGGAAAGAACGCATCTCTTTCCTCGGCATTTTTGACTCCGGTAAGCTGCTTAACTCCCCAATCGTCCTTAAGACCGAAGCTGACGGGCGTTTAATGGATATACATCTTTCTCAGTCTTTTCTCGAATATGGACTATGGCAAGATTTTGGAACTGGACGGGAAATTCCAATCGGCAACCCCGGTGATGTGAAATGCCTTGATCCAACATATAGGGCGGAACACAACCTGGACGAACCTCGTAAACGCGGGCCTAAATGGGGCGGAGGTGAAACCAGCGGCAATCCGCGAGAGCCACGACCCTGGTATTCTATTAAATATTACTCATCGGTTATGAATCTTACCCGCTTCTATGCCGAGTCTCTTGGCGACGAGTTTAAGTCCATTGTCTGTGATGCTCTTGACTCTGCTAAATATCGACAAAATACCGCATATTATAAACGAAAAGGATACCGCTGAATGTCTTTTAAAGACAATCTCGTCGACCTGTTTCTTTGTCTCATTCATCATCTTGTCAGATTGACTTGATCAAAAACTTTAATTATGACAGATTTTTCTTCTCTCCAGCTTAAAATTTTGGATCTTAAAGCCAAAATTGCCCAAGACTCTATCACTCCTCTATTTCTTGGTTCTTTACTCGAGGAACTACTTGAAAAGATGCAGTCCATTGATAAGTCTGATATGACAGAGTATATTCTTTCCGCTAAGTCTATGGCCGAAGCTGCACGTAATAAAGCGATAGCCAACGAAGCGTCTATCAACACACTGTTAGGAAAAAATGCATCGCAAGCGATTGAAAATTTCAACGAAGTCATTGCATTCCTTGATGGGATAAAAGATGATGCCAGATTATCAGCATTTCTAACTGATGTTAATGAACAACGGCTTGATATCGATTATCTGGCACAAAGGATTGAACCCGTTGTAGAACGTACGTCGGAATGGGCCTCCGGGTTTATCAAGACTTCTGACG
>CAMWJS010000038.1 GCA_947174635.1 uncultured Muribaculaceae bacterium | reverse complement strand
TTTGCGGACGCACGAGCCGTGCGTCCCTACGTTTTGGAGTTCTGCAACACCCTCCCTACAAAATTTTACGCGCTTTGCGAGTTCAATATTTTGTATTTTTGAAGAAGTCGACATCGACATAGCCGGTATCGGTCTCGTCGTTGAAGCAGAATACTCCAACGCGGTCGCCGCGATAATTGCCCCATTTCAGCTGATAATCAGTCCCAAATGATGTAAATTCCTTGCCGTCAAAACTGTAATAGTAGTGCGACAGTCCGTCGCGATTCCATTCTGATTTGAGCCATATTTTCTTTTTCGTAACCTCCGGGCCGGCAACGGTGGCGGCATCATTGGTCTTGAACTCGATATATTTCTTGCCATCCTTCATCCTGACGCCGAGGTAGCTGTTGTCCTGCGAGAAGTGGCAGATACCGGCTATCTGGCCGTCGGTCATGCCTGCGAGGTCGAGCTTGATTTCAGCTGAGCCCTCATATTGTATGACGCGGTAGGCCAACGTATTGCCGGCCTTCATGATATTACCTTTCTCCACCGGACGAAATGCCTTCAGTCGCAGCCATCCCTTGCGGTCGGTCAGCGAATAATACTCTTTCCGCGGCTGATAGTTCCACTGGAAGTGGGGTTTTATTTCCTTGGAGTCAAACTGCTCAGAGGCCGTGTAGTCTGACTTCGATTTGGGCAGATTGGGCTTCTCGACACACCATTGCATGTGTCCGATGCCGTCGTCGCCCACTTTGCCTATCACGGGCCAGCCGTCGATCCACGTCACGGGAAGCAGAGAGCCGAGACGTCCGCCCCAGTCGCCGTTGCCGTGGTGGGTGAAGAAATACCATTTCCCGGGCTCACCCTCTATGATACCGCCCTGGTTGGGTTCGTGCAGATGATAGTCGGCATGGTTGAGCTGGCGCTCTTCATCGGCGCTAAATCCATCCTTCATGTCTCGTGTGCGACGAGCCACGACGTAACGGCCGATGCCGCCAATGTGCTCACTGAAAACGAGGTAATACCAGTCGCCCACTTTTATAAGCTTGTTGGCCTCGCGCCAGTCGCCTTCGTTGACGAGCTTAGCCTTATCCTTTTCTATGCTCTTGCCGTCGGCCGACATCGGCCACAGGTAGGTCTTATAGTTGTCGGCAAAACAGGTTCCGACAAACCATGCCCTGCCCTCATCGTCCCAGATGGCGGAACAGTCATCCCACCCGGGGCCTTCGAGCAGACATGTAAGCGGCTCCCACGGACCCTCGGGCGATGGTGCCGACGTGGAGAAAAATCCCTCGTCGGGAGTGCCGAAAAATATATAGAAGCGGCCGTCGTGATAACGTATGGAGCCGGCCCACACTCCGCGGGCATACCGGTCCATGACATCCCAGTTGAGCGCCGGGCCTATCTCCGTGAGATCCACGATATTGGTAATGATTTCCCAGTTGACGAGGTCAGTGGAGCGTATCAGCGTGACACCCGGTGAGAGCTGGAACGTGGAGGTGATGGCATAATATGTGTCGCCCACCTTTATGCAGTCGATGTCACTGTAGTCGGCAGGCAATATCGGATTGATATACGTTCCATCGTTCTGATCGCCCCACGCGGTCCATTTGCTCCATTGCATGTCGATATCCTCGACAGGTTGTTCATGAGCCGCCGCGCCGCCGCACGACACAGCAATCATAAACGAGACGAGCACAGCCCGTCCATAATTTCTTGTAAAATTACGTAGCATTCGCATTGTGATGTAGGTTTGGTCGTTAGGTATGTTTGGTTTTCGAATACAAACTTACAAAAAAACTTGCATAAAAACCAAATTCTACATTTCACGCCTCTAATCTTGCACAACTCTCATATTTTCGGGATATCCCCTTGCAAATTGACAGTTATTTTTTGATTTAAGGAAATTTTTATTTAATTTTGTAAAATCTAAGGGAAAAGAGTACTACATATATTATCATATCTACTTACATTTTTATTAATTTTATTTTAAGTTTTAATGAGAAATTTTTACCTATGTCTGATCGGATTGCTGACAGCATTTTCCGCATGGAGTGCGGGAAGCAGCGCGACCATCACGACAAATCCGTCGCCGGCAATCTCCGACAAGCCGCTTGAGGTGACCGTCAAGACCGACAACCTCGGCTCTGAAGTCTTTTGCTACACATGGTGCGCCGACATCAACGGCAGCGCCAAATCACCCTGGCAATGGAACGACGTGCACACCGACAAATTCCGTATGTCGGGCAGCAACGGCGTCTACACCTTCACAATCGCCAGCATCAAGGAATTCTACGGTCTGACCGACGCCGAGCTGCAGGGGCTCACCAAACTCGGCTTCATCGCCAAGACCACTTCCGGAGCCCAGACCAACGACTGCTTTGTCACAGTCGAGCAGGGAACCGGAGTGTCATACTCCGGCGGTGACGGCACCGCATCGAGCCCCTATCTGCTCTCCACGGCCGACGACCTCGACCTCCTTACCGCTACTCCCGCCGACTGGAACGCATCGTTCCGTCTGGACAGCGACATCGACGCCTCGTCAATATCGGGCATGATCGGCTCTGTTGAAAATCCCTTCAAGGGCAGCTTCGACGGCAACGGACATTCCATATCAGGTTTCAAAGCCAACGGCAGCGGCATCGGTTCGGCCACCGGTCTCTTCGCCGCCATCGACGGCGCATCAATCCACGATCTCGGCGTTGTCAACGCGAATGTAAGCGGCGCCACTTATGTCGGCATCCTTGCCGGCTACGCAAAAAGCGGCACTATAGAACGCTGCTACACCACCGGCACCGTCAACGGCACATCGGTATGCGTGGGCGGGCTCATCGGCAACAATGAAGGCGCCACCGTCAAAGACTGCTACTCGACAGCCACGGCCGACAACCGCGACGACTATGCCACCGGCGGACTTGTAGGCAAGAATTCCGGTACGGTAGCAAACACCTACGCATCGGGCGATGTCATGGGCTTCGACTACGCAGGCGGACTCGTCGGCGCCAACTACGGCACTGTCAAGAACTCTGTCGCCCTCAACGGAAACATCACCTCGGCCAGCGACTATGCTGCGCGCTTCGGCGGCAACAACAACCCCGAGAACGTTTCAACCGGCAACCACAGCTGGGACAACATCACTCCCGGCCACCTGACATGGAGCGCCTACGGTGACCATGCAGCCAGCCGCGACGCCGACCATATCGTCGACTACGACGAATTCCGGACCATGACAGGATGGGACTTCGACAATGTGTGGGAATGGCGCGCCGACAATGGCAAAGCCTACCCCGCGCTGCGCAACATCTCGGCCCAGGCCTGCTCGTTGCCCGAAACAATCTACAGCAGCCTCGGAGGCTTCGACGACATCTTCGGCGAAACCGGCGCCGACATCATGACAGCCGGCCCCAACCCCACCGAGGGAATACTCACAGTAAACTCAACGTCGCCCCTTGCGTCGCTCGCGCTCTACAACCTCAACGGAGCATGCATGACGCATGCCGACTGCGGAGGTGAATACACATTCTCCATCGACCTCTCCACCCTCCCCGCCGGCATGTACATACTCAATGTCACCGACACAAAAGCCAACAATACGACATTCAAAATCATCAGGAAGTAACACGACACATGAAAACAATAAGCAAACTCAAGCTCACAATGCGCATGCTCGGCGTGGCCTTACTTCTTGGCTCGTCGCCTCTTGCCGCAAATGCAGCGGCCGACAACGGCAACACCACCCTCAACCGCCTCGAAGTAAAATCTTCAGGCAAGAATATTGTAACCGGATTCAACCCCTCGACCACAAGCTATGAAGTGACCGACGAAACACTCCCTGCGTCGGTAACCCTTTCGGCCGCACCCGCGTCGGCCGGCGCCACTGTCAGCTTCACCGTCAACGGTATGTCGCTGGGCAACCACTCCGTAGCCACCCTCGTGGCAGGCGACAACGCCATCAGCTGCAAGGTGACAAACGGCACGGCTTCGTCAATCTACACCGTAAACGTATCGTCGGGCACCGTCGACACCGGCCGCACCGTCCACTTCAAGGGGGGCTGGAGCAGCACTCCGTATGCCTACGCCTACAGTTCGTCAACACCCGCGACGGAATTCTTCGGCGCATGGCCCGGCACTCAGATGACTGCCGACGGAAACGGCTGGTACACAATCGAGCTTCCCGAAGAGGCCGACAAAACCTCTATGGTGATTTTCAACACCGGCATGAGCGGCAGCGACCGCTACCCCGCCGACCAGCAGCCCGGCATCAGACTCGACTTCGAAGGCAACCACGGATGGTATCTGCTCAGCGACAAAAAGTGGTACGCATCCAATCCCGAGGGACCTCAGAAACCCGCAATCACCGTCACTCCCGCTTCGGGCAAGGTGAAAGGCACTTCGGTCATCACCATCAGCATCGCCAACGAAGCCACTTCGATATCAGGCTCATTCAACGGCCGCGCACTCCAGCTCGCCAACGGCAACAACACAATCACCGTATCAGACTATCTCAGCGACGGCGCTGAAGGCACGCTGACCGTAACAGCCTCCAACGCTCAGGGCTCTACCGATTTCACCACGACGTTCTACCGCGACGACACCGTAGTTGTATCGGGACTGACCGGCGACTGGCGCGAACTCTCCATCTACCAGGTCATGGTGGGCTCATTCATTCACAGCGACCGCGGCGCTTCGGGCTACAGCCAGATGTGGGGACCGGAAGGCCACCGCAAGAACGGCAACCTGAAAGGTGTCACCGAATCGCTCGACTACATCAAGGACCTCGGCATGAACGCCATCTGGCTTACTCCCGTATTCGACTCCTCTAACGGCGGCAACGGCGACGAGCGCCTCAAGGCAACAGGATATTTCGCCAACGACTATTTCAAGATCGACCCCCACTTCGGCACCGAAGCCGACTTCCGCGAACTCGTCGACGAGGCCCATGCCCGCGGCATGTACATCATACTCGACGGCGTGTTCGGCCACCACAGCAACTGCACCGGCGCTTCACCCAACGGCAACTACGTCGACAACCGCACTGCAGCCAACGTGCGCGGTTCCGACGCCGGCAACATCGCCTTCCCCGGCTCTCTCGCCTACTTCAAGGAAGTGGTGAGATACTGGATGGAAAATTTCGAAGTCGACGGATGGCGTCTCGACCAGTGCTATCAGGTATATCAGGGTGGCCACAACTACTGGCATGACCTCCGCCTCGAAGTCGAAGCCGTTGCCAACGAACGCAAGAACCGCGGCGAACAGTGGGGCACACTCGGCTACATGGTGGGCGAAGACTGGACAAGCGCCGGCGGCATCACCGTGACCCAGCAGGACGGCCTCAAGAGCGTCATGGACTTCGACGGCAAAGACAATCTTGTCAACCTCAGCGCCGGTGTCGGCTCAATCGGCTGGTTCCTCTCAAGCGACGCGGCATCACGCGGCTACCGCGACGCAGGCGTCAACCCGACCATCTTCCTCAGCAACCACGACACATCGCGCGTGGGCGACTTCGTCGACATCAACTCTTCACCCGAAGGACTCATGACACGCCATGCCGCGGTGGCAGCCTACTCAGGCCCCGCCTGCACCTACTACGGCGACGAAATCGGCGACAAGAGCGGCAACGGCAACGCCGACAACAAGGCCCGCACATCAGGACGCATCTCCAACTTCAATGCCAACGAGCAGCGCGTCCACGACTATGTGGCCAAAGTGTTCAAGGCACGCGCCGAGAATCCCGCCCTGTGGCGCGGCACCGTACAGCGCCAGCAAATCGGCAATGAGGTAGAGGTAATCACCAAAACCGACGCCGAGACCGGCAACAAGGTGATATGCATCTTCCCGCAGCAGAACACCAGCGTCAGCATCGGCGGCACCGGCGAGGATATCCTCAACGGCGGCACCGTATCAGGCACCGTATCGGTCAAAGCCTGGGTACCGGTATTCATCCGCATGAACTGAACATCCCCTTCCCTACAGCGACAAAGGCGGTAGCCGGGGTGGGTGTTGCAGAACTCATTCTAAACTTTCCGCGGTTGAAAACCGCGGCTACTAAGCGCAGCATCCTGACAATCAGTAGCGTAGTAGCCGCGGTTTTCAACCGCGGAAAGTTTAGTTCTGCAACACCCTCAGTATAAGATAGTATCTCAATGGTTCATAACTCAATCATATAAGTGCGGGGATAGCAACACTCTCTATACCGCGGGGGCGAGACGCCCCCGCCCCGGCTACCGCCAATTCTTCTGTTCCTACTGTTCTCCTGTCTAAAAAACTAACAACAACAACGGGGACGCGATACACACAATATCGCGTCCCCGTTGTAATTCTATATGAGGGCTATTGTCAGCCGGCTTCCTGCTCGGTGAGATACATGTCGAGGGCTGCGGTGACGGAGGGAGCCTTTACCGTGGGGGCTTCCATGTCGAGACGGAACCCTGCGTCCTTGATGGCTTTGGCTGTCGATGCTCCGAAGCATCCGATGCGTATGTTTCCCTGGTTGAATTCGGGGAAATTCTTCTGCAGCGACGCTATACCCGAGGGGCTGAAGAAGAGCAGCATGTCGTAGTCAAACGGCTCGTCGGCAGTGAAATCGTTGCTGACGGTGCGGTACATGACAGCTTTCGTGTAGTCGATTTTATTGTCAAGAATACCGGTATCGTCCTTGTGCACGTCGGAGATGGCATAAAGGAATTTCTCCTTGGAGTGCTTTGCAAGGAAGGGGAGCAAATCGGCCAGCTTGCCTGTGGAGGCATGGAAGATTTTGCGTTTGCGATACTGGATGTATTTCTGGAGATAGAGCGCGATGGCTTCTGTCGTACAGAAATATTTCATCGTGTCGGGGATAGTGATGCGCATCTCCTCGCAGAGGCGGAAGAAATGGTCGATGGCCGTACGCGCCGTGAATATTACCGCTGTAAAGTCCGGTATATTGATTTTTTGCTGACGAAACTCCTTTGAAGAGAGACCCTCTACTTTGATGAACGGGCGAAATACCACTTCTACATTATGACGTTGAGCTATGTCGAAATAAGGAGATTTATCTGACGTCGGTTTAGGCTGAGATACTAAAATCTTTTTTATTTTCACGCTGTAATTTCTAAATAACGCAGAACGGATAGGAATAATCTGCGTAAGATTAATAGGGGTGTTATTTCCAGAGCGCAAAGGTACAAAATAAAATAAAGCAACGAGCCAAAATTGGTGTAAAAAATTCTAAATCCTTTGCAAATAAATAAAATCCGTGTCAGAATGTAACACACTGCGGCCAAAATCAGCATGATTTCAGTCAGTCCGGTATAGAACAGCGCCACCAGAGCGGGCACGAGCAGCAGCAGCGACAGCAGTGTCTGCGAGGCGTTGAATCCCGACACCCACTGCCTCGTGGCGTCGCGGTCGGCAAAGGCATAGCCGACGGTACGGTAGACGGCCAGCTGCCACAGATAATATCCCAGGGCGCCGGCTCCGAGCAGCATGGTCATGGCCAGGGCGCCGGTATCCTCTATGACAATTCCCGCCGAGACGGCCGCAGAGAAAAGCAGTATGCCCTCGCTAAGGCACAATAGCACTACGATGATGAAGAGTGTGCGCGTCTCGTTGGCCGTATGGTTGTCAAATGCGTTGGCCCGCTGACGCATGCCTATGAGGTTCTGTCTGAAATTCTTGAACAGCTGCCTGCAGTGGTTTATATTGAGGGCTATGATTACGAGCATGGCTACGATGATTGTCGACAGCCATGAGTTTTCGCCGTAGCCTACGGGACGCGCCGTGCCTTCCACTCCGAGCATATATGTCGAGGTGGGTTTCGACGGCGTCACGATACTTTCAGCAACTGAAAAGGGAGCGTCGGCTTCGGTGCTATGTCGTAAAAATTCGTTTTCCAACTGAAAGGATTAATAAAATAGTTGATATTGTCGTTTGTAGGGAGGGGGTGCAAAACTCGGTTTAAGTTTTCCGCGGTTTCTTTACAGGGCAAAGCGCCCAAGGCGATAATTAACCGCGGAAAGTTTAGTTCTGAGACACCCTCCGCATCATGTAGTATCAACGTTTTATGTCGAGTTTCTGGGAGAATTCCCTTGTCTCTACAGGTTTGAGGATGTGGTCAACGGCATCGGGGACAGAGTCGGTCACATACCACAGACGGCGGTGGTCGTCGTTCATGAAGTGCTCGGCTACGGAGCGGTCGAGCATGCCTATTAGCGGGTCGTAATAGCCGTCGACGTTCAGTATCACCACATGGCCCTGATAGAGTCCGAGCTGACGCCAGGTGATGATTTCGAGAAGCTCCTCGAATGTGCCGCAGCCTCCGGGGAGGGCTATTGCCGCACGCGAGAGCGAGGCCATAGTCTGCTTGCGTTCGTGCATCGAGGCCACGGTTATCATCTCGCTCAGGCGGGGATGGTTCCATCCGCGTTCCACCATGAAATCCGGGAGCACCCCTATGGCCCGGCCTCCAGCTTCGAGGGCGCCGTCGATAGCGGCAGCCATGAGTCCGTCGCGTCCGCCGCCCGACACTACGTCCATGCCGGCTTGCGCCAGAGCCTGTCCCAGCGCGCAGGCCGCTTCCCTGTATCTGTCGGCCACAAGCGGCGACGATGCGCCGTAGACAGTCACCGCACGTTTGTTTTCCGTTTCAGTCATCGTCTGCCGTGTTGAAATTCATCTTTGACCGTATCGACCACGTTGATGATGTAGTCGCCCGTCTTTTCAAGGGTCGACACTATATCCATGTAGTAGATACCGGCCTGGTATTCATAGTGATGTTCGTTGATATTCTCGATATTGGCCGAGCGGAGGGTGTTGCGCATGTTGTTGATTTCGCGCTCGCGGTTGTACGACGCTATGATATCCTCGCGGTTGTTGTTCTCGAGGTCGCGCAGGAGCAGGAGCATATTGTCCATGGCTTTCTGCACGTAGTCGAACATCACGTCTATATTATGGTAAATCTCTTCGTTGAAAGTGATGTTGCCCTGCTGTTTGCGCAGCAGTATCTTGCCTACGCCCGAACAGCAGTCGGCTATGCTTTCTATCTCCGACACAATGCCGAGCATGGCCGAGATGTGGCGCTTGCCTTCGTTTGAGAGGCGACCCTCGGCGCATCGGTTGAGGTAATTGGCTATCTCAAGCTCCATGCGGTCGGATATATCCTCATATTTTTCGAGGCGCGACGACAGTTTGTTGAAATCTTCCGACTTCTCTTTGGTGTGCACGAGCTCCTTTGCCATAGAAAGCATGCGGTTGACTCGGTCGGCAAATACGGCAATCTCTTTCTCGGCCTGGGTGATATTGAGCTCGGAGGCCGACAGCATACCCGAAGATATGAATTTGAGCTGGAACTCGTCGTCGCCTTTGCGTTTGGCCGGGAGAAGCCACTCTACAATCTTGACATACACGTTGGTAAGCCATATCATTATCGAGAGGTTGATGAGATTGAAAAGCGTATGGAAAATCGAGAGGCCGAACGATACGGAAATCTGCAATGCCATGATTCTGGTGAGATGGCCGGTGACGAGCGGGTCGGTGTTGGGCAGCTCGGCCTGCATCACGGTGGCATACATGGCCTCCGACGAGTTCTTGAGGTCGGTGACATAGGAGTACAGCTCGGTGGGATTGCCCTGGCCGATTTCCTGGGTGACCCACTGGGTGAGGTCGACAAAGGGGAAGAATATGGCGAGGGTCCATACGGTGCCGAGGAAGTTGAACAGCAAGTGGCCCATTGCCGTGCGCTTGGCGGCCACGTTTCCGCTCAGCGACGCCAGCAGCGGCGTGATTGTCGTACCGATATTTGAGCCGAGCACCAGGGCGCATGCGAGGTCGAATGTAATCCATCCTTTGCTGCACATAATCAGCGTGATGGCGAATGTTGCCGCCGACGACTGTATTATCATGGTCACAATCATGCCGACCAGACAGAATATCAGCACCGAGCCGAAGCCCATCGATGTGTAGCGCTGCAGGAATTCGAACATCTCGGGGTTCTGCTGCAGGTCGGGCACATACTTGCTGATGAGCGACAGTCCCATGAACAGGAAGGCGAAACCGATGCCGAACTCGCCGATCGACTTCGTGCGGCTCTTCTTGGAAAAGAGCAACGGCACCGACACGCCAATCAATGGCAGTGCGAATGCCGCTATGTCAACTTTAAATCCGAAAAGGGCTATGATCCACGCCGTAAACGTCGTTCCGACGTTGGCTCCCATTATCACAGCCATCGACTGCGACAATGTCATCAGACCGGCATTTACAAAACTCACCACCATGACTGTAGAGGCTGACGAACTCTGAATCAAGGCGGTGATAAAAAATCCGGTCAATGTACCGGTGGCACGGTTGCGGGTCATTGCTCCGAGTATGTTACGGAGGCGGTCGCCCGCAGCTTTCTGAAGGCCTTCGCTCATCACTTTCATTCCGTACAGGAACAAACCGACAGCTCCGATAAGGCCCAATAGGTCAAGTAAACTGTAATTCATTTAATAGCTTATTTAATCTATCGCAAAGATAATCAAATAAAATATCTCTCCAAAATATTGTATGCAATTTGCATATATTTGCTATCGTCCGACAAGTCAGACGTGTCGGACCGGTCTGACACGTCTGACTTGTCGGACTATCCGCTACGGGTTCACTCTCCAGAGGTAGAGGCGGTCGGACTGACGTATCTTCACGGGCACGGCAATCGAGAAGTCGTCGCCTTTGACTACGGTGTCGACCGGACCGGAGTCGAGACGCATCTCGTCGAGCTCAAGCTCGACTACGCCGGTGGTGGGGCCGATAATCAGGATTGTGTCGCCACGGTGGAGCTCGCCCGTCTCCATGTGGAACTCAGCGACGCCGAGGCGCTGGAACCAGCGGGTGGCTTTAGCCATGTACACTTTGGTGCGTGTGGCCGACGAGCCGTATTTGCCCGACCACTCGCCGAGGCGCTGCCCCAGATAGTATCCGTCCCAGAAATCGCGGTTGAAGATGCGTCGCAGGCGCTCGTCCCATCCTTCGACCTTCTCGCGGCCGTAGCTGCCGTCGACGATGGCGTCGAGAGCCTCGTTGTAGCAGCCGACGGCGGTGGCGACGTACTCGGGGCCCCGGGCACGGCCTTCGATTTTGAACACGCTGACTCCGGCGTCGATCATCCGGTCGAGGAAATGTATCGTCTTGAGGTCTTTGGGCGACATGATGCGCTCGTTGTCGATTTCAAGGCTGTCGCCGGTCTCGCGGTCGGTGACGGTGTAGGTGCGGCGGCATATCTGGGTGCAGCCTCCGCGGTTGGCGCTCGAGTTCATCTGGTGCAGGCTGAGATAGCATTTGCCCGACACGGCCATGCAGAGCGCTCCGTGGCAGAACATCTCGATGCGCACCATCTCGCCGTGGGGTCCGCGTATGTCCTCGTCGACAATGGCGCGGTGTATGGCGCTGACCTGGTCGAGGTTAAGCTCTCGGGCGAGCACCACCACGTCGGCCCACTGCGAGTAAAATCTCACGGCCTCGATGTTGGTGATGTTGCACTGCGTGGATATGTGCACCTCGACATCCTCGCTGCGCGCTATCATGATGGCGGCGATGTCGGAGGCTATCACCGCCGATATGCCGCTCTCGCGCACCGCACGGCATATCTCGCGGCACTTGTCGAGTTCGTTGTCGTAGATGACCGTGTTGACCGTCAGGTAGGTCTTGACTCCGGCGGCGTTGCACGTGGCGGCGATGGCACGGAGGTCGTCGAGGGTGAAGTTGGCCGACGAACGGGCACGCATGTTGAGACCCTCCACACCGAAATATATCGCGTCGGCACCGGCATTTATTGCGGCATGGAGCGATTCGAAGCTCCCCACCGGCGCCATTATTTCAAAATCTTTTCTCTGCATATCAAGTTATCTGTTGTCAGACACATTAATTTATTACGATACAAAGGTAATCCAATTTCACCGTCCTGCAAAATTTTATCTATATTCAGGCTCTTTATGCATATTTATACGCATTTATGTGTATTTATTCAAATAAGTTACATAAAATTTGAGTTATAATAGAAAAATGTTTTTATAACAGCAATTTTTGTTTAACTTTGCACATAATATCCGCTTTTATCTTTCACTCCGAAATCTGATTGCCGTATGAAACATATTAGCGGGAGATATATTATCTGTATAAAAATAAAAAAACGATATAAAATCAATGGAAAAGCAAAAAAGATTTATTCTCCCCGAGAACGAGATACCCCGCTACTGGTACAACATACAGGCCGACATGGCAACCAAACCGCTGCCGCCGCTCAATCCCGCCACACGCGAACCGCTCAAAGCCGAAGACCTCTACCCTATCTTCGCCGAGGAGCTGTGCCGCCAGGAACTCAACCAGACCGACGCGTGGATTGAAATACCCGAACAGGTCAGGGAGATGTACAAATACTACCGCTCCACTCCGCTGGTGCGCGCCTACGGACTGGAGGAGGCCTTAGGCACTCCCGCCCACATCTATTTCAAAAACGAGAGCGTCAGCCCGATGGGGTCGCACAAACTCAACTCGGCAATTCCTCAGGCCTACTACTGCAAACAGGAGGGTGTAAAGAATGTCACCACCGAGACAGGCGCCGGACAGTGGGGGGCATCGCTGGCCTACGCCGCACGTCTGTTCGGACTTGAAGCGGCCGTCTATCAGGTAAAAATCAGCTACGAGCAGAAGCCCTACCGCCGCTCGATCATGCAGACATTCGGCGCGCAGGTCACTCCCTCGCCCTCGATGTCGACCCGCGCGGGCAAAGACATACTCACCGTCAACCCCAACCATCAGGGCTCGCTCGGCACCGCCATCTCCGAAGCCGTCGAGCTCGCCCGCACCACACCCGACTGCAAATACACCCTCGGCTCGGTGCTCAGCCATGTCACCCTCCACCAGACCGTCATCGGCCTCGAAGCCGAAAAGCAGATGGAGATGGCCGGCGAGTATCCCGACACCGTGATAGCATGTTTCGGCGGCGGCTCCAACTTCGGCGGACTCGCATTCCCCTTCATGCGCCACAACATACTCGAAGGAAAGACCACCCGTTTCATCGCAGCCGAGCCCGCATCGTGCCCCAAGCTGACACGCGGCAAATTCCAGTATGACTTCGGCGACGAGGCCGGCTATACACCGCTGCTGCCGATGTACACACTCGGCCACAACTTCGCTCCCGCCAACATCCATGCCGGCGGCCTGCGCTACCACGGTGCCGGCGTCATCGTGTCGCAGCTGCTCAAGGATGGCATGATGGAGGGTGTCGACATCGAGCAGCTCGAATCGTTTGAGGCCGGCACACTGTTCGCACGTGCCGAGGGCATCATCCCGGCGCCCGAATCGTGCCACGCCATCGCCGCCACCATCCGCGAGGCTAAAAAATGCATCGAGACAGGCGAAGAGAAAGTAATCCTCTTCAATCTCTCGGGCCACGGACTCATCGATATGGCTTCTTACGACAAGTATTTCGCCGGCGACCTGGTCAACTACAGCCTCAGCGACGAGGAAATCAACCGCAACCTCGACCAAATCAACAAATAGCAGGCCGGAGATACCGGCGGGAGTGCAGAACTCCCAATACAGTTTACTTAAGGGTGTGACATTAGAGAGCCGGAGGCTCGAGGGTCTACTATTAACCCCGGTTCGGAGACCGCGGAGCGGACGCAGACCGGGGTAACCGATAGCAATCATCTCTTTAGCCCGGGAAGGGCGGTGTGTGGTAACCAGCTTCTTTACAACCACACACCGCCCCTCCCGGGCTTATTGGCGTGTGGGTTTATGGCCGGGGTCTGCGCCCGCTCCGCGGTCTCCGAACCCCGGTTAATAGTAGCCCCCCGAGCCTCCCGGCTCTTTGATGTCACACCCTTAAGTAAACAGCATTGTATCACGTAAGTAAACAGCATTGTATCGCATCCCTACTATTGTGTTAGTTTTTTATGAGTTTTGCAACACCCTAAGTAGTATTATACTGTTGCTGTAATATGGGCTGCAAATCAGGATTGATTGCATTTTTATGAACTTTTTTGGGGAGAATGTTTGTTATTTAGAATAAATATACTACTTTTGCAGAAATAAGAGATAGATATGCAGAATATTTGTATAAATATACAATCATGGCGATGGTGGCGCACTTTAATGCGGCACCACAGCACTGCGTATATGTCTTAGCGTCTGAATTGGACAATAATAAATACAACCTGTAAGAATGTGTTTGCCGTAGAAATTTATTTTTCCTACGGCAATTTTTATATGCTTTTACAAGTTGTATCCAATTACCCGAGATGCAATATAATTCAGACAATCAGCGACACACCGCACACATTTCAAGCCGATTAGCACACCTCATTCCAGAAACAAAAACATACAATATATTATGAGCAGATACAAGCATTTTCTTCCGGTAAACGACGAGGGTTATTACGGACGCTTCGGCGGAGCGTACATACCCGAGATACTCCACGCCAATGTCGAGAACCTCAAGGAAGCGTTCTACCGCTGGGTGGACGACGAGGAGTTCAAGGCGGAGTTCGACGCCCTGATGCGCGACTATGTGGGGCGCCCTTCCCCTCTCTACCACGCCCGCCGGCTCTCGGCACTCTACAACACAAATATCTACCTCAAGCGCGAGGATCTCAACCACACCGGTGCACATAAAATCAACAACGCCATCGGTTCGGCACTGCTCGCGCGCCGCATGGGTAAGAAGCGCATCATAGCCGAGACGGGAGCGGGACAGCACGGCGTGGCGACAGCCACGGTGTGCGCACTGATGGGGATGGAATGTATCGTCTACATGGGGGCGACAGACGTGGAGCGACAGCGCCCCAACGTGGAACGCATGAAGATGCTCGGCGCCAAGGTGGTGCCGGTCACTTCGGGAAACAAGACGCTGAAGGACGCCACCAACGAGGCGATACGCGACTGGTGCTGCAACCCGTCGGACACGTTCTATATAATAGGTTCGACCGTGGGCCCGCACCCCTACCCCGAGATGGTGGCGCGGTTCCAGTCGGTCATCTCGGAGGAGATGCTGCGCCAGGTGCCTCAGCTGACCGGCAAGGAGCTGCCCGACTATGTGGTGGCCTGCATCGGGGGCGGAAGCAATGCCGCCGGCGCGTTCTACCATTTCATCGACCGCCCGGAGGTAAACCTCGTGGCGGTGGAAGCCGCCGGACTCGGCGTTGACTCCGGCAAGACAGCGGCATCGCTCGCCCGCGGTGTGGAGGGTATAATCCACGGAGCCCGCACGATGGTGATGCAGGACGAGGACGGACAGATCACCGAGCCCTATTCCATTTCTGCCGGCCTCGACTATCCCGGCGTAGGTCCGCTCCATGCCTATCTGCACGACTCGGGGCGCGCCGAGGTCATCGCCGCCACCGACAGCCAGGCGCTCGACGCCGCTTTCCGTCTGACCCGCCTCGAAGGCATCATTCCGGCGCTGGAATCGTCGCATGCACTCGCAGCTCTCGACATAAAGAAGTTCGCACCCGACGATGTGGTTGTAATCAACCTCTCGGGCCGCGGCGACAAGGACCTTGCGCTCTACAATCAATTAGCTTTGAGCAATGAGCAATTAGCAATGAGTAATTATTAATGAGTAGCACTGGGCAAACAATTATGAATTATGAATTATGCATTATGAATTAGACAAAATGGAGATTATAACCAAAATAACTACTATACCGGCTGACCTTGAGACTCCCGTGGGGATTTATCTCAAGTTGCGCGATCTGTATCCGCAGTCGGCGCTGCTGGAGAGTTCAGACTACCATACGCAGCAAAATTCAGTATCGCTGATCGGAGTGGAGCCTATCGGTTCTTTCGTACTGCACGACGAGACTATCACGGCCACTTATCCCGACGGCTCTTCCATCAAAATCGAAGCCGGGGAACAGACCGACGTGCCATCGGCGCTGCGTACATATCTGAGCGCGTTCAAATTCAACGGCGCGGTTCCGGCTGGCGACGGTCTGCTCGGCTACACAGCCTACGATGCCGTCAGATATTTCGACAAAGTGTACGTGACCAAACCATGCGACGAGTTCAAGGATATTCCCGACATATACTATGTGTTTTATCGGTTTATCATCCGTATCAATCACTATAACAACGAGATGACCATCATCGAAAATCTCCTTCCCGGTCAGGAGAGCCGAACCGAAGAGGTCAGGGCCATCATCCACAACCACAACATGGCGCAATACTCGTTCACGCCGGTTGGGGAAGTGACCTCGACCATCACCGATGACGGCTACAAACGCATGGTGGAGAAAGGGATAGCGCATGCGCGCCGCGGCGACGTGTTCCAGATAGTGCTGTCGCGAAGGTTCGCTCAGGAATTTCGGGGCGATGAGTTCAACGTGTACCGCGCACTGCGCTGCGTCAACCCCTCCCCCTATCTGTTTTTCTTCGACATGGGAGGCTTCAAGGTGTTCGGCTCGTCGCCCGAGACACACCTGCGCGTGGAGCATGGGAAAGCCTATATCGACCCTATAGCCGGGACATTCCGCCGTACGGGCGACGACGCCCGCGACCATGAGCTGGCCAAGGCACTGCTCGCCGACGCCAAGGAGAACGCCGAGCATATCATGCTTGTGGACCTGGCGCGCAACGACCTGGCCCGTTCGGGAGGCAAAGTGGAGATAGAGTTTCTGCGACAGGTACAGTTTTATTCGCATGTGATACACCTTGTGTCGCGCGTGTCGGCCACTCTGCCGGATGGAGCCGACGTGTTCCGGCTCTTTGCGGGGGCATTTCCCGCCGGCACGCTGAGCGGCGCGCCGAAAGTGAGAGCCATGCAGCTGATTGACGAAATCGAGCCGCACAACCGCAAAATCTACGGGGGCTGCATCGGGTTCATCGGTTTTGACGGCTCGCTCAACCAGGCTATCACCATACGCAGTTTCGTCAGCACCGGCAACCGACTATACTCGCAGGCAGGAGCCGGCATCGTGGCGCGCTCCAACCCCGAGATGGAGCTACGCGAGACCAACAACAAACTCGGCGCGCTGGTAAAAGCCGTGGAGTATGCAACAACATTCAATGACTGAGCAGACTATGAAAATATTACTTATCGACAACTACGACTCGTTTACCTACAATATCGTCGACGCGCTCCGCACGCTCGGCACAGTGCCCGACGTGGTACGCAACGACCGCCTCGACCTCGACGCCATCGACGGCTATGACAAAATCATCATCTCCCCGGGGCCGGGCATACCGTCAGAGGCGGGACAGCTGCCCGAAGTGCTCCGGCGGTATGCCACCGCGAAACCGATACTCGGCATCTGCCTCGGCCACCAGGCTCTCGGCGAGTATTTCGGCGGCAAGCTGCGCAACCTCGACGAAGTGTATCACGGCGTGGCGACACCGATAGAAATTGTGGCCGACGACTACATGTTTGACGGCGTGGAGAGCGGCACCGAAGTGGGGCGCTACCACTCGTGGGTGGTCGATGCCGGAAGCGTGCCCGACTGCCTGGAGGTGACAGCAGTGTCGGCCGACGGAGCTGTCATGGCTATGCGTCACCGCGAACTCGATGTGCGCGGCGTGCAGTTCCATCCGGAGTCAATCATGACGAAATCGGGGCCGCGCATGCTCGAAAACTGGCTGAGACATTTAACCGCGGTTAAAAACCGCGGCTACTAAGCGCAGCATCCTGACAATCAGTAGCGTAGTAGCCGCGGTTTTCAACCGCGGAAAGATAAGAATGAGTTTTGCAACACCCTCTTAAATAACCTAAAAAACTACTGCAATGAAAGAATTGTTATATAAGATGTTCGAGCACAAGAACCTGAAGCGCGAGGAGGCACGCGACGTGATGCTCAACATAGCCGACGGACGCTACAACGACGCCCAGCTGTCGGCGTTCATGACCGTATTCCTGATGCGCTCCATCACCACCGACGAGCTGACCGGTTTCCGCGACGCCATACTCGAACGCCGTCTACCCGTCGACTTCGACAACGTCAAGGCCATCGACATCGTAGGCACCGGCGGCGACGGCAAGAACACTTTCAACATCTCCACCGCCACCTGCTTCGTGGTGGCCGGCGCGGGAGAGAAAGTAATCAAGCACGGCAACTACGGGGCAAGCTCCGTGTCGGGAGCGTCGAACGTGCTCGAGCACCACGGCGTGAAGTTCACCGCCGACACCGACCGTCTGCGCCGTTCGCTCGACGAGTCGGGAGTGTGCTACCTGCACGCACCGTTTTTCTCCCCGGCGCTCAAGAGTGTGGCGCCGGTACGCAAGTCACTTGCAGTCAGAACATTTTTCAACATGCTCGGACCGTTGGTCAATCCCGTGCGCCCCCGCCACCAGCTGCTCGGAGTGTACAACCTCAAGCTGATGAGGCTCTACAACTATATCGCGCAGAACGAGGGGATTGCATGCACCGTGGTGCATTCGCTCGACGGCTACGACGAGATATCGCTGACCTCGCCGTTCAAAGTGAGCGACGCCCGAGGCGAACGGCTTTACACGCCTGCCGACCTGGGATTCGCCACCCACGCGCAGAGCGACATCTACGGAGGAGAGAGCGTCGCCGATGCCGCCGGCATCTTCGACCGCGTGCTCGGGGGCACCTCCAACGCCGCCCAGCGCGACTGCGTGGTAGCCAACGCCGCATTCGCCCTGACGACCCTCAACTCCGAAATGACGCTTGCCGAGGCACGCGCACGCGCCGAGGAGTCAATCGACTCCGGACGGGCAGAACATTCATTCAGAAAATTCGTAGAAATCAACAGCTTATGAAAGATATACTACAACGCATCGCCGCCACCAAACGCATAGAGGTGGAAGCCGCCCGCCGCTGCATCAGTATCGAGATGATGCGCGAGGGAGCACTGAGACACACATCGCCCACGCGCTCGTTGCGCCGTTCGGTGCAGAGCCGCGAATACGGTATCATTGCGGAGTTCAAACGCCGTTCGCCGTCGCGCGGCGAGATAGCCCCGATGGCACATGTCGACGAGACAGTCAGCGAATACACCCGCAACGGTGCCGCCGGCTGCTCGATACTCACCGACACCACTTATTTCGGGGGTTCGGTAACCGACCTGCAGGTGGCACGCACGGTAACCGATCTGCCGCTGCTGCGCAAGGAATTCATCATCGACGAGTATCAGATATACCAGGCCCGACTTGCCGGAGCCGACGCCATATTGCTGATTGCCACGCTGCTCGACGCCGCAAAGGTGCGGCGGTTCACGTCGGTGGCCCATCAGCTCGGCATGGAGGTTTTGCTCGAGCTTCACGGCGAAGAGGAGCTGCCGATGGTGTTCTCAGACATCGACCTCGTCGGGGTCAACAACCGCAACCTGCGCGACTTTTCGGTGGAGTTCGCCCCGAGCCTGACACTGATAGAGAAACTTCCCGCGGGGTGCGTCAAGATAGCCGAGAGCGGTATCCGCAACAACGAGGATATGCTGCGGCTGCACCGTGCCGGCTTCGACGGATTTCTCATCGGAGAGGCGTTCATGTCGACACCGTCGCCCGGCTCCACACTGGCATCATACGTCAACGTACCGTCATGAAAATCAAGGTATGCGGGCTGCGGAGCCCCGAGAACATAGACGAAGTGGCGTCGCTCGGCATCGACATGGCGGGGTTTATATTCTATCCGCGCTCACCCCGCTTTGCAGGAGAGCCCGACAGGTCCGCCCTTTTGCGGCTCAGGGCACGCGGCGTGGAACCGGTGGCGCTTTTTGTCGACGAGGATATTGACACGGTCACCGAAATTTTACAGAAATACGGTTTCCTTACAGTCCAGCTGCATGGCGATGAAAGCCAGGTCTATTGCGACAGGCTGCGCGAACGCGGATTCAAGGTACTGAAAGCCATAAGCATAGCCGAAGCGGCCGATATAGCTAAAGCTGAGGCATACGACGGCCACGCCGACATGCTCGTGCTCGACACGCGCTGCGCAGGCAAAGGAGGTTCGGGACGGAAATTCGACTGGGGCCTGCTTGAACAGGCAGCCTTTTCCACCCCCTTTTTGCTGAGCGGAGGGATAGCGCCTGACGACGCCGTGGCTGTCAAAGAGTTATTCAAAAAGATGAATGGCCTGATGGCGGGTGTCGACCTAAATTCAAAATTCGAGACGGCGCCGGGGCTGAAGTCGGCTTCGCTGCTATCCGATTTCATCAATATTATCAAATCACAATAACCCCTACCGCGGTCAAAAACCGCGGCTACTACACAAGCTACTGATTATGAACAGACTGCAATCGCTCTTCGAGCGCAAAAATGAAAAGATACTTTCAATATATTTCACGGCCGGGTATCCGACACTCGACTCTACGGGGGAGATAATCACCGAACTCGCCGGCAACGGTGTAGACATGATTGAGGTGGGGATACCTTTTTCAGACCCGATGGCCGACGGCCCCGTGATACAGGAGAGCTCGACAACAGCGCTGCGCAACGGCATGACACTGCGGCGGCTTCTTGACGATGTCAAGGCTGTACGCGACAAGGTGCCCGGGACGCCGCTTGTGCTTATGGGTTACCTCAACCCGATGATGCGCATGGGCATCAAGAACCTCTTTGAAGCGTGCGCCGAGGCCGGGATAGACGCCATGATAGTGCCCGACCTGCCTTTCGACATCTATATGAGCGACTTCCGCGAGCTATGCCGCGAGTATGACATACCTATGATAATGCTTATCACGCCCGAGACATCGGAGGAACGCGTGCGTCTTATCGACGAGCACTGCGACGGCTTCATCTACATGGTGTCGTCGGCATCGACCACCGGCACACGCGACAGTTTCGGCGACGGGCAGCTCGAATATTTCCACCGCATCAACTCGATGGAACTGAAGCACAAGCGCCTGATAGGTTTCGGCATATCCAACGCCCGTACGCTCGCCGACGCGCAGGCCAACGCATCGGGCGCCATAATCGGTTCGAAATTCATCAAATGCCTGTCGGCCAGCCCCGACGACATACCTGCAGCCGTGGCATCGCTGATGGGCGCTCTCAACAGCTGAAATAACGAAAGGCTTCCTCACGGAAGCCTTTGTTAAATAATAAACCAATCATTATCACATTTCTTGCAACGGAAAAAGTAATTCTGCTATGTATCATGAAAACGCGGGGGATGCGAAATTGTTTGACGGGCAGGCGGATTTTATGTTTTGTTAACTTTTGACGGGGCACGGCAAAAGTGATAAGTAACTGTTTAAAATTATTTTATATTAACCGTTCTCATTATTTCAATATTCTGTCGGAGTCTTTTTCGTCGCTTTCCATCTCGTCATCAGTCATGTAGCTCGCTACACTCCTTCTTCCTCACCGGAAATCGCCTGAAAAATTCTCTCGCCATAATATTAAAATAATTTTGAACAGTTACTTATGTCGGAAATTTTTTATAATTTTGCCAACAGAAAAGAACGGTGGATAAATTTGGCTGCTTGCAACCACCAAAAAAAATGCTAAAACCGCATTTTCCAGCCTTTTACCCCTGTTCTTATTGTTTTTATCCAATGCGCGACACTCACATGAGGCTGCCGTGATGCCTTTTTCCATACACCGGCTTCGGTCGGCTTTGAGCGAGGAGCGCAAAAGTCTAACTTAAGAGAGCGTTTGAATTTATAATAAAATAGAATAAACGGATAAACTCTCTCTAAAAAACTTTAAGAGCATGAATTATCTATTCACATCAGAATCAGTATCGGAGGGGCACCCCGACAAAGTTGCGGACCAAATATCGGACGCGATTCTGGACCAGTTTCTGGCGCATGACCGCAATTCGAAAGTGGCGTGCGAGACACTTGTCACTACCGGCCAGGTTGTTGTGGCAGGCGAAGTAAAAAGCAAGGCTTATATCGACCTTCTGTCGGAGGTGCGCCGCGTAATCAAAGAGATAGGATATGACCGTTCGGAGCTGAAATTTGACGGCGAGGCCTGCGGCGTGCTGTCGGCCATACACGAGCAGTCGCCCGACATCAACCGCGGCGTAGACGTGACAGACCCCAAGCAACAGGGAGCCGGCGACCAGGGCATGATGTTCGGTTACGCCACCAACGAGACACCACTGTACATACCGCTGACGCTCGCGCTGAGCCACGCGTTGCTCAAGGAGCTGTCGCGCATACGCCGCGAGGGTAAGGAATTTACCTATACTGACAAGAGCGGCGAGAAGCGTTCGTATCTTCGTCCCGACTCGAAGAGCCAGGTGACAGTGGAATATGACGAGAACCACCGTCCGGTGCGTGTCCACACCATTGTAATCTCCACACAGCATGACGACTTCATCGAGGCAGACTCCACGCTGAGCCAGGAGGAGGCCGACCGCCGTATGCTTGAGACGATACGCGAGGATGTGAAGCGCGTGCTCATTCCCGCTGTCAAGGCACAGGTGCCGGAAGATATCGCGGCTCTGATTGACGACGATTTCATATTGCATGTGAACCCGACCGGCAAGTTTGTGGTCGGAGGCCCGCACGGCGACACCGGTCTTACGGGACGCAAAATCATCGTTGACACTTACGGAGGCCACGGAGCCCACGGCGGCGGCGCATTCTCGGGCAAGGACCCGTCGAAGGTGGACCGTTCGGCAGCATACGCGGCGCGCCATATCGCCAAGAACCTTGTGGCTGCGGGCGTGGCAGACCGTGCGCTTGTGCAGGTGGCGTATGCCATCGGCGTGGCACAGCCGGTATCGCTTTATGTCGACACCCAGGGCACTTCAAAGGTAGGGCTTAGCGATGCTGAAATTTCGGAGAAGATCAGCAAGATTTTCGACATGACTCCCTACGGAATTGAGTCACGTCTTGGCCTGCGCAATCCGATTTATCTGGAGACCGCCACATACGGCCACTTCGGACGCACTCCGCGTAAGGTCACGAAGCATTTCCACTCGGTGTATGAGGAGGACAAGTGCGTGGAGGTGGAGCTTTTCACCTGGGAGAAGCTCGACTATGTGGACCGGATACGCGAGGCGTTCGGGATGTAGTTTTTATGTCCGGCGGATTGCAGGATATTCCACGTGGGTGCAAAACTATACTTAAACTTTACGCGGTTGAAAACCGCGGCTACTATGCAAAGCATGTTGACAATCAACATATAAAAATGGCAGGAGCGTTGCCTCACGGCGACGCTCCTGCTTTTGTCCAAATTTCAATTAAATTATTTATAGCGTAAAAATGGTTTGTATCATTTTGCCGCAGTGGCCTGAAGGGCTGTTGCGGCTTTTTCTTTTTTGTCAGGGGCAGCAACTCCGGTTAAAACAGAAGGTGCGGACCTATCGCCGGGAGAATGCTTGCTGAGGCACCGCCAAGCGCCCTGTCCAACAATCTCGCATGCAATAGTCCACACCTTTATTCAGGCATAAACTATCTCGCGAGCGGCCTTGGACATTAAAATAGTGGCGGGTTTCCAGGAAGGGCAGCCGGAGAATAAGTGTATGTATTAGAAATTCGAGAGAGATTTCCAGGAGAGAGACGAAAGTAGAGCGGAGAGACAGAAGTTTGATTAAGAAAAGGCGGGTCTGATTGAAACAAATCCCGACTGATATTCTCTATCACTGCAAAGATAAACAAAGATTTTGAAAAATAAAATTTTTGACCGAAGGTTTGTCACATTTTGACGCATTTGCACTTTTTTGAGGATGTAATTTTGCATTGTGAACGAAATATATAACACACTAACTACATGACAGATATGAAAAAGGGAGAAAAAGATGAGAAGAGCATGCCAATCAATGAGAGCGGCGCAGTGAAGAATGAAGTGACTGAGAATGAAATGCCGAAGGAACAGGCGGAGGATGACGTGGCCGACGTGGCCGCGGATGAGTCAAGTGTGGAAAATGCAGGGGCTCCGGCGCCTGATGAGAATGGTAATAAATGTGACAATGTTAAACAAGGAAAGGAGGATGAGAATGAAACAGTGACAGAGGAAAAGAGTATCGGGCCGGATTTAGAGCAATTGCTTGCGGAGGCTGAGGCCCGCGGATATGAGCGCGGCCGAAACGAGGGTATAGAGGCCTGGATGAACGAGGGCCGGCGTGTGCTCAGAGCGGAGCGCGATGATGCTCCGGAGGGTGAGGTGATGATACTCAACAATATGCGCCGGAGCGTATGGGCATGAGGTAATTTTGAATTTGGAATTTTGAATTTTGATTAATTATTAATCTATGAGGATTATGTGTTTTATGAGTTTTATTAATATGAGTTTTATCAAGGGGATTATGAAGAGTGAGGTTGTGAAGGTTGTTGCTGTTGTGGCGGCGTTGCTTGGGGTGTATCTGTTGCTTGAGGGATGCTGCGGGAGTGAATACGGCCTGGCTATGGGTGTCATTGCCGGCGCTGCGGGAGGCAAGCATGTGGAGGGGGAACCTCTTACGCTGGAGCTGAGCCGCGAGGCATCGCCCGACCTGCTAAGAAACGAGATAGATGACCGCATAGTGAAGATACGTCCGATGGCAACGCCGATAGACCAGATATCGCGCCAGGCTGGAGCTCGCCGCAGCGGGGCCATGACTGTTGAGTATTATTCGGTAGATACCAAAGAGGTGACAACGACGCTTGAAAGCGACTCGACCGACATCACAAGCTGGGGCAAGACGCAGGGCGCGCTCCTCAAAACGGCTAACGACGCCATTTTCGAGCCGACGGAGACAATCATGGTGCCCGACGTGGAGGCTACCACCAAGGATGGGGAGAAGGAGACGCTTGTGCTTTATGTCGTGGCGAAGGATACGACCGGGATATCGGTGATGTCGGTCAACAATGCGTCGAGCCGCGGGTCGAGCGTACCGGCTCTGAAAGCGGGCACGGTGCTTGTCAGAATGGGTCGAGCGGCAGCAGAGCTTGACGTGCAGACCCCTCAGTTTGAGGCGCTCCCGACGAAGAAAAGCAATAATTGCCAGATATTCAAGGCCCAAGTCGAACAATCGACCTACCACAAGATTGCCAACAAAGAGGTGGGCTGGACATTCTCGGACCAGGAGGAGGCTGCAATCACCGATATGCGCCGCGGCATGGAGAAGAATTTCCTGTTCGGATCGTGCGGCACGCTGACCGACCCTGTCAAGAATACGGAGATAATGCTTACGGGAGGCATCTGGCATCAGGCCGGCAAGGAGAGCCGCTACACCAAGGGCGCGCTCGACATGAACAGGCTTATAGAGATATCGCGAGCGGCGTTTACGGGCAACGGCGGGTCGTCAAAGAAGCTGCTCATCGGAGGAACGCTGCTTATCGAGGAGCTCAACAAGCTGGAGCATGTCAAGACAGTGGGCGCTTCGGAGACAATGACCAAATGGGGACTTGACTTTACGGAGATAGTCACCAAGTTCGGCCGGCTCTATGTGATGGCGTCGGAGATATTCGACCAGTGCGGCCACTCGCATGACGGGATGATTATCGACCCGGAGTATCTGACGAAGTACAGCCATGTGCCGTTCCGCACCGAGCGCCTCGACCTGCGCCGCAGCGGCCAGCGCAATACGGAGGCTATCGTCATCACCGAGGCATCGTGCCTGGTGCTGCGCTATCCGCAGGCTCACATGCGTGTGATAGGAGAGTAATCTGATTTTTGAGAATTTTGGCCTGACGGGCCGGGCGGGAG
>CAMWJS010000037.1 GCA_947174635.1 uncultured Muribaculaceae bacterium | reverse complement strand
AAGCAAGGCTTCCTATGTTGATATGACTGCATAATAACTGGAGCAAAGTTTCCGCGTCGGTGAAAACGGACATCAACATAACCGATATGTCAAAGTACCCAAATAATTGATAATGATATGCGCTATCTGCATGAGTTCCGTGAATAATAGCTAATTTTGTGCTATGGAAATAGTAAAATGCAACGAAGCTGATTATGAAATTCTCGCTGGGATATGGGAACGTTCAGTAATGGCTACTCACAGTTTTCTGAGAGTTGAAGATTTCAATGAGATAAAGATGGTGCTTATACCTGAGTATTTCCCTAATGTAAATCTTTATGCTATTTCTGACAATGGCGTGTATGCCGGATTCATCGGCATGGGTCCGGATTCAATAGAAATGCTCTTTATAGACAGTGACCGTCGCGGACAGGGCTATGGATCTGCTCTCGTTGAATTTGCGAAAAGGAGAGGAGCGACAAAGGTAGATGTTAACGAACAGAACCATTCGGCTTTGAATTTCTACAAAGCAAAAGGATTCTGTATAATATCAAGAGATGAAACTGACGATGTCGGTCGCCCTTATCCAATACTACACCTTGCCCTGTAAAATGGCACTGCTCAGTCCCGGCAGGGCGAATCTGTGATGAGCCGACAACGTAGGAAGTCGGATTATCACTGTCTCGACCCGTGGACTGTTATCACAAGTGAAGAGTGGCATAGCCTTTGAAAATTTTTAGGAAGTCGGCGTACTGCACAAGGATGAATGGCAATGGAACGGAAAGGTGAAAGCAGCGTCTCCGATGCTCACCTCCGCTTCAGTGACAATCATCGGTGTGAGCCGGCTTATATCGGATGAAAGTGGTGTGAGGTAGAGCAGCCATCGGCAAACGCCTCACACGGCTTTTAGCCAAAAGAGGACAGTCAGGTCTGGCTATACCTCTCGCAACGTAAAAATAAGCTGAGACGACAGGACTTGAACCCTGTTAAAGCCATCCGGAAACTTCGATAAATTACAACAGTCAGATATTTATGTGAGCCTGTGTGCCAGTTGAAATAACACCTCAATAATAAACTTCAAGTATATTGATTAGGAGATTTTTCAACTCAATATTTTGAGGAGTCAAACATTTGGACTAACTTTGCGGTTGATATTTTATAAAGATAATCAACTATGGGTATAGCAACAACCTCAAAACTTAACAATCTGCTTTCCGAGAGTCTTCCCGGCGGACTACTGTTTGCGGGGTGGCTGAGGAATGAGGGCTATTCTTCACAGCTATTGAAGAAATATCGGGATTCGGGGTGGCTTGAGGGATTGGCACGCGGAGTGATGTATCGCCGCAACGACAATCTTTCTGCTCTGACAGCGGTTTACTGCTATAATCATCAGACGGGCAACAATGCTCGCGTCGCCGCACATTCCGCACTTGAACTTTTAGGCTTCAGCCACTATATACCTATGGGTAAACCTCGGCTGATGGTCGCATTTGAATCAGGAAGCGTGGAAGATTGGGTAAGAAGCGACAAGTATGATATGACGATAGTGCCGTTTCATACTGAAATCTTCAAACAGCCATTGACACAAGACCTTCGGAATAATAACTATACTCTTAAAATATCCTCTCCCGAGCAGGCCTTTCTGGAGTGTCTGCTACTTGTGCCGGATTATTACAACTACATGGACTTGTATTATATAATGGAGCAACTGACATCACTGAATCCGGAAAATGTCCAGATTGCTCTTGAAGACACTTCGAGCCAAAGAGTTAAGCGAATGTTCCTTTATATGGCGGAGAAAGCGGGGCACTATTGGTTTGATATGCTTGATGTGGATAAATTCGGGCTGACATCATCCAAACTAAAACTCGTCGATAACGGCGTATATATATCAAAATACCGTATTACTGTCCCCAAAGAATTAAATGATTATGAATGACATATACCGCCGACAAGTGGCCCTGCTGATAAGGGTCATGCCACTTGTATTCAAAATAAAGGATTTCGCAGTACACGGAGGCACCGCAATAAACCTGTTTCATAGGAATCTTCCGAGATATTCGGTTGACATTGATATAACATATGTGCCTTTGGAAGACCGCGAGACGAGTCTTAAAAACATAAATACGCATCTTGCATCTCCGAAAACTGCAATCGAAAAAGCAGTTCCGGGTATTCGTGTCACCCATAAACCTGATGTATGGAAATTGCAGTGTGTCAAAGACGGAACTACAATCAAGATTGAAGTCAACGGAACAAAGAGAGGACTCTTAGGCGATATAGAGAAATTACAACTATGCGAGAAGGCCAAGGCTGAGTTCGGTCTGACCTGTTTTGCCAATATCGTGTCATGGAGCCAGCTGTTCGGTGGCAAAATTGCGGCGGCTCTTAGCCGTCAGCATCCGCGAGATCTTTTCGATTGTCGGGGTATAAGCCCGGACGATTTCAATGCCGTAAAAGATGGTTTTATGCTTTGTCTGCTTGGGAGAGACAAACCAATCATCGAATCCCTGCAACCCAATACGATTGATCAGCGGGATGCTCTTGCCAACCAGTTTGAGGGAATGACCGACGAGCCGTTCAATTATGAGGATTATCAGAATGCAAGGGTAAATCTTATAGAAGTTGTCAACAATGGATTTACGGACGATGACAAAGACTTCCTGATTTCTTTTGAGGACGGCAATCCGGACTGGAGCAAGTGTTGTGCGGGAGATCTGAACGAATACCCATCGGTAAGATGGAAACTTAAGAATATAGCAAAACTGAAATCCAAAAATTCTACGAAGCATACGGCGGGTGTTGACAGGCTTATCGCATACTTCAAGCGTAAATAACAGATTTAACACTTGGTATAAGAAGCGTTAAAAGGAACCCACAGACTTGATTTTCAGACGAAAATTTAGTAATTTTGCCACTATAAGAACACCCCGTTCAAGCATCGGCAAGAGAGCCGGCGAGACTGACGGATTTTTCGTTACCATCTCGTTACCACTGATTGACGACTGTTATCTAATGCATTGATATAACTGCATTTGGAGCGTAAGGAACAAGTCCCTCCAGCTCCACTTGCAGCATCGGACTGAAATCAGTCCAAACAAGGCTTATCGGCTTTTGGCCGCTTTTGTTAACGAAGAAACCTCAGGCTATCAAATAGTTCTGAGGTTTTTTCGTTCGAAAATTCAGATAATAATCCGGGAAATATGGTTCGACGTAATCTTTTTTTGTATTTTTGCGTTATATATGTAGACCATCAGTAGTGGTTGCTCGTCGCAGCAGAGTAAGGGTTGCGGCTTGTCTATTTGATTTATCCACTTTTAATTGCCGATCAATTAATGAATAACGACAGTTTGACTGCCCCGCTATTTTCTATAATTACAGTCACTTACAATGCCGCCGACACGCTGCCACGCACATTGGCCTCGGTAAAAGCGCAAAAATGCCGCCTGTTCGAATATCTAATCATCGATGGCGAGTCGACAGATGCCACGCTACAGATTGCAGAAGAGTCGGCAATTCCGGAGATGAAGATATGCAAAGGTAAGGACAACGGGATATATGACGCCATGAACAAGGGGCTTGGGATGGCTCAGGGAGAATATGTCATTTTTCTCAACGCCGGAGATGCATTCCACTCCCCCTCCACCCTTGAGCGTATTGCCGGAACAATTATGTCAAACGATTTTCCGGGCATTGTCTACGGACAGACCGACATTGTCGACGCCTCCGGCAAGCGTCTTGGCGAACGTCATTTGCGTGCGCCGCGCAAACTCACCCTTGATAGTTTCCGTGAAGGCATGGTCGTGTGCCATCAGGCTTTTGTGGCACTCCGCCGCATTACATCGCCATACGATCTTAAATACCGGCTGTCGGCCGACTATGACTGGTGCATACGCTGCCTTCAGCATTCACGCCACAACATATATATCGACGACGTATTGATTGATTACCTAAACGAAGGAACCACGACTCGCAACCATCGCCGCTCGCTACGCGAACGGTTCCGCATCATGTGCTACTACTACGGCACATTTTCCACCATAAAAAAACACCTGTCATTTATCCCGCGCTACCTCCGCCGACGTAAAAACGCCGTCAACAACCAGTAGGCAAAAAATGCCGGGATGTGGATTATTCGATGCAATCAAATTGCCAATAAAATAGAAAACAATAGCACAATTTGACATTTGTTGCATAAATATACCCAAATTTTGTATAATTGAAGCGAAATTTCAATAACTTTGCGATTATTGTTTTTTCAATTTAATAAACCAATCGCATGAAAAAAATTTCGTTCAGGCAGTTGCTGCTCTTATTGGCCGCACTTCTGCCCCTGCAACTGCTGGCATCAGCGCCTGTCGCCGCCCGACTTGGTGACGGTGAAGCGCCAACAGCCCTCACGCCAATGACAGCTGTTGAGAATGCCACTCCGCGTTTCACGATGCCTATGGCCTTTAAAGGCCTCAGTGACATCCGCACTTCGTTCACCCCTCTTGTCAAGCCCTCGGCCGCGTCAGGAAAAACAATGCTGAAAGTACCGGGAGCAAATATCAATATTCTCGGCTCGGTTGTCTATTCGGCGAACAGCCCTAAAGGCTTCTACCGCATTCCGGTCACTGCGGGAACAGAACTTGAAGCAATCTACAATGCAGCCAACAAAGTGCCTGACAACAATTTTGGCGCAGTTGCAATCGACGGCACCTACTACGTGGTATGGCAATATGATTTCTTCGGCATGAAGCTTATCAACTATGTTGATGCCTATGATATGAATACGTGGGAGAAAACATCACATACGGAAATACAGGGTATGGGGATGTTTGCCTCTGACGTATCTCTTGACCCGATAAGCGGCAAAGTTTACGGTTGCTATATAAACAACGAGGGTGACGGATACGTGTTCGGCACAGCCGACTATATCAATCTCACCCGCACGGCCATAGCTCCAATCGACATACAGTGGAACGCCGTAGCATTCGACTCCGACGGCACCCTCTATGCCATCGACATAAACGGCGACCTGCTTATCGTAGACAAAGGCACCGGCTCAACCACAAAGGTCGGCAACACCGGCGTGACGCCCAAATATCAGAGTTCGGCAGTGATTGACCCCAAGTCACACCGCATGTTCTGGAGCGTATTCGGCGAGGACCAGGCGGGATGTTTCTACGAAGTGGACAAGAGCACCGGCAATGCTTCGCTGCTATACCGGTTCCCCGGCAACGAAGAGGTATGCGGACTCGTGGTAATCGCACCCGAGGCTGAAGACTATGCTCCGGCCGCAGTGAGCGACGTAACCCTTGACTTTCCGAATGGCACACTAAGCGGAAATGTAAATTTCACAACTCCATCCACCTACTTCTGTGGTGAGACCGGCACTGGTCCGATAACCTATACCGTTCTTGCCAACGATACCGAAGTAGCCACCGGCACAACCACATTTGGTGCGTCGGTCAAGGCTCCGGTAACGCTCTTCAAGGCCGGAGACTACGAGTTTACCGTCAGCGTGTCAACCGAAGCCGGCCGCAGTCCGCTCGTAAAGACATCGGCATTTATCGGCGCAGACACCCCCGTATCGACCAAAGCCACACTTTCCCGCGAGGGTGACAACTTCGTGCTCACATGGGAACCCGTGACCGGGAGTGTCAACGGCGGATACATTGACATTGACAACATCAGTTACACCGTCACACGCTATCCCGACGCCGTCGTAGTGGCCGACAAACTCGCCGCCACCACATTCAGCGAACCCATTCCTGCCGGCGATGAACTCACAAGTTATTACTATACAGTGGTAGCACATGCCGGCAACCTGACTTCAGGCGTAGCCACTTCCAATTCCATAACCACCGGATCGGTAACACCTCCCTATGCTTCCAACTTCAAGAAATCGACTGGTCTTGATGGATTCACCATACTCAACGTCAACAACGACGATAAAGTGTGGACTCTGAAAAACTCGGCCGCCTATCTGCGCTATAGCAGCTACCTTGATTCCGACGACTGGCTGATAACACCACCTCTCCGGCTCAAAAAAGGAAACACCTACAAACTTGACTACACTATCTTCACTGAGAGCGGCAGCTACAAAGAGAAGATAGAAGTAAAATGGGGCACCGCACCCAGCGTAGAGGGCATGACTGATGTAATCCTCGAGCCTTACGAATTCGCAAGCATCAGTGACGTACCGTTAGAAGCGTACATCACTCCTGAAACCGACGGAATATATTACATCGGATTCCACGGAATGAGCACTAAATATATGTACGGACTGTTCATCAAGGAGATTGCCATATCCGATGGTACCGACCTCGAGTCGCCGGCGGCAGCCACCGGACTTACTGCAATACCTGACTATGATGGCGCCAACAAGGCCACCATCAGGTTCAACGCACCGGCCCTCAATGTCAAAGGCGACAAACTCGCATCTATCTCGAAAGTGGACCTTAAACGCGACGGTGAAACCATCAAGACATTCAACGCTCCCGCTCCCGGCGAAGCCCTGTCATATGTCGATGAAGTAACAGCGTCAGGCAACTACACCTACAGCGTCGTTGCATACAACAGCGCAGGCGCCGGCAAGGAAACTTCATTCACCGCGTTCATCGGCATCAACAAACCGGGCACCGTCACCAATCTCACAGCTGTCGAGACCGCCAATCCGGGTGAAGTGACATTCAGCTGGGACGCCGCCACTACCGATGCCGACGGCAACCCCATGAATCCCGGACTTATCAGCTACACCATACTCGAATTCACCACAGGCTCTCAATATATACCTGTAGTCGAAGGCCTTGCTGCCACCACCTATACTTTCCAGGCTGTCCCTGCCGACGGCGAACAGGAGATGAAGCAGTGGGTGGTGTGTG
This sequence comes from uncultured Muribaculaceae bacterium, assembly GCA_947174635.1. Lineage (GTDB taxonomy): Bacteria > Bacteroidota > Bacteroidia > Bacteroidales > Muribaculaceae > JAGBWK01. The sequence continues at coordinate 18,917 of CAMWJS010000037.1, read as the reverse complement.
CCGGCACTTCAAGCGGACTTGGAGCTCCCGTAGCCACCGACCTTATATGCGTAGGCCCCAACTACAAAATGCCGTATATTGAATCTGTAGCCGGCGGCCGACTGTCGTCAAACTTTTCAATGGACCAGACGAATGGCGGCGTATGGCGCCTCTACACTTCGCAGACACTGTCTGAACCCGCATCAGTCGACGGCGATGACGGCATCTTCGCCATGAAAGGCAACGGCTCAGGAACCTATGGCTCTATAATTTCCGGTAAAATAGAAATTTCCGGCGACCGACCGGGACTTATGTTCTACACGTTCAACATCGAGGGCAGCGACCCGACAAGCGGAGCGCCGGTACCCGATGAAAACCGGCTCAACGTCTACGTACGCTGCGGCGGCACCGAAACCATCGTCAAAGAGATCGTAATGAAATCGCTCCCCGCGACAGGATGGAACTGCATTACCGTGCCTCTTGACGCCTACAAGGGCAAAGTCATATACCTCCGCTTCGAAGGCGTGTGCGTCAACTACAGTTACACCATTCTTGACAATCTCCGCGTCGTACCTATGACCGACAACGACCTCGCAGTAACCGCCATCTCCGCCCCGGCCGATGTCAATGCAGGCGAAGAGTTCAATGTCAGCGTCAGCGTAGAGAACCTTGGCGTCAACACAGCAAGCAGCTACACTGTCAATCTTTACCGTGACGGTCAAAAAGTCGCCGTTTCTGATGGCAAGCCCCTGCAGCCCGGACTGAACGACGTGATAAATTTCAAGCAGACAATCCGGGTAATCGACGATGAAGATGCTGAATACAACGCAGAAATAGTTTTTGACGGCGACAGCAATCCCGCCAACAACACATGCAGCACACCCGTAGTGGTCAACGCCACGTTCCCGACATATCCCACTCCCGCCGGACTTATCGCCAGTCATGCCGATAGCCGCGTATTACTCTCATGGGACGCACCCGTAATCGACACTACTGCGCCCGATGCCGTGACAGAGACTTTCGAATCGGCCGAACCATTCGCCACCACTGTTGCCGGCTGGACATTCCTTGACCTCGACGAAAAAGCCATTGGCGGCCTTAGCGGCATCAAGTTCCCAGGCATTGCCACTTATTCAAAGCAGTCATTCTTCGTGCTTGACAACAGCGACGCGCAATTCAACGCCACTTTCGAAACCCGTTCGGGCAACAAGTGCATAGTGGCCATGTTCGATTCTTACTTCGGAGAGATCAATGACTGGGCCATTTCGCCCGAACTCTGTGGCAAGGCTCAGACGGTATCGGTCTACGCCCGCAGCTACGACAGCCGCTACAAAGAGTCCATCGAACTGCTCTACTCCACCGGAAGTCTCGACCCGGCCGACTTCATATCGGCAGGCAAACACGAACAGATATCTGACGAGTGGACCGAATATACTGCCGAACTCCCCGAGGGAGCACGCTACTTCGCTATTCGCTCATGCGCGATCGGAGCGTCCATGCTGATGGTCGATGATGTCACCTACATACCGGCATCTGCCAACACCGGACTCGAGCACATCGGCTACAACGTGTATCGCAACGGCGAGAAACTCAACGACACACCCGTTACAGATACCACTGTCACCGATACCCTCGCCCAACCCGGGTTCCACACCTATGCTGTAACCGCCCTTTACAACGTCGGTGAGTCACGCCCGGCCAAAGCCGACATAAATGTCATGTCAGGTATAGATGGAATTACTGCCGATGACAATGCACCCGCAGAATATTTCAATCTGCAAGGCATCCGCGTCGACTCCCCCCGGACAGGTAACATCTATATACGCCGTCAGGGTTCAAAAGCCGCTAAGGTAATATTCTGACATTTATAATAAACCATAACATGTAGGCAGATGCCGGCAACGGCATCTGCCTACATCGCTTTTTCATGATAATTTCATCTGCCTGTATATAATAATATGGCAGTCGGAGGCTTATAAACCGAGTAATGCGTTGTCAAAATGCCGACTTACGCATCAATTTTAAACAATGTTGGGAATTTAGTTTTCATATATTCGGAAAAATGCTTAACTTTGCATGGTTTTCACGATGGAAATCTTGTCAACCGCCACATAGTTTTAATAATAATTTTCCATAATTCCTATGCGCGAAACAAGACGAGCCACCCTTATACTCGAGGATGGCACCACGTTTGAGGGAAAATCTTTCGGATACGAAGCATCGACTTCGGGCGAAGTGGTCTTCAACACGGCCATGACAGGCTATCCCGAAAGTTTGACCGACCCTTCCTATGAAGGTCAGATTCTTGTCACCACCTACCCTATCCTCGGCAACTACGGCGTGCCACCGCGCCGCGAAAAAGATGACGTCAGCGAGTTCTATGAAAGCGACCATATCCACGCCAAGGCCATCATAGCCCAGGACTATTCATGGGAGCACTCCCACTGGCAGGCCGACCGCTCACTGTCGCAATGGCTCTGCGAGGAAAAAATCCCCGGCATCTACGGCATCGACACCCGCGCCCTCACCAAGCACCTGCGTGAAAAAGGCTCAATGCTTGGAAAAATCATCATTGAAGGCTGCGAGGATGTCGATTTTTATAATCCCAACCTCGAAAACCTCGTAGGTAAAACAAGCTGCAAAGAGGTGGAAATCCACGGCGACGGCGAAAAGACTGTCGTACTCGTCGACTGCGGCACAAAGCACAACATCATACGCTGCCTCACACGTCGCGGAGTCAAAGTGGTGCGCGTGCCCTGGGACTACGACTTCACACAGATACCCTACGACGGCCTTTTCATATCCAACGGCCCCGGCAACCCCGACATGGCCGAAGCCACAGTGGCTAATATCCGCAAGGCTTTCGAAATCGGCAAACCGATATGCGGCATCTGCATGGGCAACCAGCTTCTGGCCAAAGCCGCCGGAGCCAAGACCTACAAGCTCAAATACGGACACCGCTCACACAACCAGCCGGTGCGCCGCGTAGGCACCGAAACCTGCTACGTCACATCGCAGAACCACGGATATGCCGTCGACAGCTCAACTCTCGACAAAGACTGGGAACCGCTCTTCATCAACATGAACGACGGCACCAACGAGGGCATCCGCCACAAGTCAAAACCCTACTTCTCGGCACAGTTCCATCCCGAAGCCTCTTCAGGCCCCAAGGATACGGAATTCCTATTCGACGAGTTCATAGCGCTGCTATGATTGCGTATGGACGCACACCAATAATTAACAACAGCAATTCTGCAACAATATAAACCGCGGCTCAGCCGCCACAACAACTCATAATGAGCGACAAGACAATAAAAAAAGTACTTTTGCTTGGTAGCGGTGCCCTCAAGATAGGCGAGGCCGGAGAATTTGACTACTCCGGTTCGCAGGCACTCAAAGCAATGAAAGAAGAGGGAATTGAGACTATCCTTATCAATCCCAATATTGCAACAGTACAAACGTCTGACGGTTTCGCCGACCACATCTACTTCCTGCCGGTGACTCCGTTCTTTGTGGAGAAAGTCATCGAAAAGGAACGTCCCGACGGCATCCTGCTGGCGTTCGGAGGCCAGACCGCCCTCAACTGCGGTGTGGCGCTCTACGAATCGGGCGTACTCGAGAAATACAATGTACGCGTGCTCGGCACACCCGTACGCGCCATCATGGACACCGAGGACCGCGAGCTTTTCGTACGCAAACTCGATGAAATCGGCGTCAAGACCATCAAGAGCGAAGCCGTATCGAACGTCGACGACGCACTCCGCGCAGCCCGCGAACTCGGATACCCCGTCATCGTCCGCGCCGCATACGCGCTCGGCGGACTCGGTTCCGGTTTCTGCGACAACGAGGAGGAACTCGTGGCTCTCACCGAAAAAGCGCTCTCGTTCTCTCCGCAGGTGCTTGTAGAGAAATCGCTCAAAGGCTGGAAAGAGGTGGAATACGAGGTTGTGCGCGACCGTTTCGACAACTGCATCACGGTATGTAACATGGAGAACTTCGACCCGCTCGGCATCCACACCGGCGAAAGTATCGTTGTCGCTCCCTCGCAGACCCTCTCAAACGAAGACTACCACTATCTGCGTAAACTCGCAATCAAAATCATACGCCACGTAGGCATCGTGGGCGAATGCAACGTGCAGTACGCTTTCGACCCCCAGTCGATGGACTACCGCGTCATCGAGGTCAACGCCCGTCTGAGCCGTTCGTCAGCTCTGGCATCGAAAGCCACCGGTTATCCGCTGGCGTTCGTGGCCGCCAAACTCGGTCTCGGCTACGGCCTGTTCGACCTCAAGAACTCTGTCACCAAAGAGACTTCGGCTTTCTTCGAGCCGGCTCTTGACTATATAGTGGTGAAGATACCCCGCTGGGACCTCGGCAAATTCCACGGCGTGCGCAAGGAAATCGGTTCGTCGATGAAATCAGTAGGCGAAGTGATGGCCATAGGCCGCACATTCGAGGAAGCCATTCAGAAAGGTCTCCGCATGATCGGCCAGGGCATGCACGGCTTTGTAGGCAACCGCGAACTAAAAATCAACGACATCGACCATGCCCTCTCCGAACCGACCGACAAGCGCATCTTCGTCATTGCCAAAGCGATGAAATCGGGCTACACTGTCGACAAGATACACGAGCTTACCAAAATCGACAAGTGGTTCCTCTACAAGCTCCAGCACCTCATCGACACCGAAGCCGAGCTTGAGGCATTCGACGAAATCGAAAAAGTACCCGCTCCCCTCCTCCGCACAGCGAAGGAACAGGGCTTCAGCGACTTCCAGATAGCACGCGCCGTGCTCGATAACTTCGGCGGCTCGGCCGAAATGGCCAACAAGCGCGTACGCCAGTACCGCAAGAGCCTCGGCATCGTGCCTGTAGTGAAACAGATCGACACCCTCGCGGCCGAATATCCCGCACAGACCAACTACCTCTACCTGACCTACAACGGCTCGGAGAACGACGTGCATTACCTCCACGACCACCGCTCGATTGTGGTGCTCGGTTCAGGAGCCTACCGCATCGGCAGCTCTGTGGAATTCGACTGGTGTTCGGTCAACGCCCTCATGACAGTCAAGAAAGAGGGATGGCGCTCGGTAATGATCAACTACAACCCCGAAACCGTGTCGACCGACTACGACATGTGCGACCGCCTCTACTTCGACGAGCTCACCTTCGAGCGCGTCATGGACATCCTCGACCTCGAGCAGCCACACGGCGCAATCCTCTCGGTGGGCGGACAGATACCCAACAACCTTGCCACACGTCTTGACGACGAAGGTGTCAACATACTCGGCACCACGGCCCGCAGCATCGACAACGCCGAGGACCGTCACAAATTCTCGGCCATGCTCGACAACCTCGGCATCGACCAGCCCCGCTGGCGCGAGCTTACAAGCTTCGACGACATCCGCGAGTTTATCGACGAGGTCGGCTTCCCGGTACTCGTGCGTCCGAGCTACGTGCTCTCAGGCGCTGCCATGAACGTATGCTCCAACGACGACGAGCTCGAGCGCTTCCTGCGTCTCGCAGCCAACGTGTCGAAACAGCATCCCGTCGTAGTCACCGAGTTCATCCAGAACGCCAAGGAAATCGAGATGGATGCCGTGGCAGCCAACGGCGAAATCAAAGCCTACGCCATCTCGGAGCACATCGAGTTTGCCGGCGTGCACTCGGGCGACGCCACTATACAGTTCCCCCCGCAGAAACTCTACGTCGAGACAATGCGCCGCATCAAGAAAATATCGGCACAGATAGCCAAGGCGCTCAACATCACAGGTCCGTTCAACATCCAGTACCTTGCCAAGAACAACGACATCAAGGTTATTGAATGCAACCTGCGCGCGTCGCGAAGCTTCCCCTTTGTGTCGAAAGTGCTCAAAATCAACTTCATCGACCTCGCCACCAAGGCCATGCTCGGACTCAATATCGAGAAACCGGAGAAAAACGCCTTCGACCTCGACTACGTAGGCATCAAAGCCTCGCAGTTCTCATTCTCGCGTCTGCAGGGCGCCGACCCCGTGCTCGGTGTCGACATGTCATCGACCGGCGAAGTAGGCTGTATCGGAGTCGACACATCCGAGGCAATCATGAAGTCAATGCTTTCGGTAGGCTACCGCGTGCCCAAGAAAGGCATACTCCTCTCTACAGGCTCCGCACGTCAGAAAACCGACATGCTTGACGCAGCCCATCAGCTGCACAACAAAGGCTATGTGCTCTATGCCACCGGCGGCACCCACCAGTTCCTTGCCGACAACGGCATCCCCGCCATTCGAGTCTACTGGCCATCGCAGCCCGAGATGCAACCCCAGGCACTCCAGATGCTCCACGACAAAGAGATAGACCTCGTGGTCAACATACCCAAAAACCTGTCGACCACCGAGCTGAGCAACGGCTACAAGATACGCCGCGCAGCCATCGACCTCAACATCCCGCTGCTCACCAACGCCCGTCTCGCCTCAGCATTCATCCGTGCCTTCACAACTCTCTCCCTCAACGACATAGAAATCAAACCCTGGGACGAATACTAAATCGCATTTCTGCCCCACAGGATACCAACTACTGACGGAGGTGCTTCATTACAAAAAAATGAAGCACCTCCGTCGCTTATTTTATCTCAGGAAACATAAACATTTCCCGATTTGGTGCAAAAACGGCCAAAAACATTTTGCCGTTTCGTACATCTTCACTTCTCTTCGACCGCGCCACCCTGCTCGGGCCATGGGAAAAGATGCGGATTGACCGACACATGCACATCGTCACGATGCAGCCTTACGCCGACATACTCGACGAGTTTCCGACGCTGCTCCTCGGTTAGTCCGCCATCAGCTTTCACAAACACCATGTTTACCGTATCGTTACGCGAAGACGACACTCCGGCAAGCACCATATTCGACAACGCGATATCCTCTATCTGCGGGAAAAGAACCTTCACCTCCGGAGCCAGCTTCGACGACTCGTCGGAAAAATCCGAACGCAACGCAAGCACCGACTCAAGCGAGTCAATGCGGTTCTGACGCTGCAATATCTCCTGCTGCATCACAGTGTAAAGCTGCGACACTGACTTGTCATCATCAGCAGCCGCGCCGAGGCTGAACCCCTGTTTTATCGTCAGGATGGTGCCGCCAAGCCCCACTGAATCAAGTTTATGGAGCATGGCAAGTTGAAGCGAATCCTTAGGCAACGCCTCTCCTATCAGCGTCACGTCGATATGCCTGCGCCCGTCGGTGATATACTCCTTATGGCTCAGCACCTGCGTATTTGGAAAAACCATCTCCCTGTTGACAAACTGCGTGGCATTCACCATAAAGATATTAGATTTTATCATGTTGACCGTCAGATACGCGCTTAGTCCAATCGTCACCGTCACAATCGCAGTCACAATGGTCTGCACTCGCCGCGCTTTCTTGGCATCCTTCTGCACCACTGGCTTGAAGCGCATCATCTTCACCCCTATCCATGTGGCAAACAGTATGAACACCATATTGGTTATGAACAGATAGAGCGCCCCGAAAAAGAAATGCGGCTGCAGCGTGGCAAGGCCGTAACCCGCCGTACACAACGGTGGCATCAGCGATGTGGCGATTGCCACACCCGGCAGCACCTGCCCCTTGTTCCTGCAGGCAAGGCTAACGATACCTGCCGCACCACCGAACAGCGCGATAAACACATCGTAGATCGACGGCGATGTGCGCGCCAGCAACTGACTCCCGTCCTCATACTGCGGCGATATCAGAAAATACACCGCCGAAGCGACAACCGAACCCAGTATCGCCATCAGTATATTCTTCAACCCGCGCTGCACCAGTCCGTAGTCGCTGATACCGATACCGAGCCCCATGCCGATAATAGGCCCCATGAGCGGAGATATCAGCATGGCGCCAATTATAACCGCCACATTGTCGGTATTCAGCCCCAATGAAGCCACAAAAATAGCAAAGACAAGAATCAGTAACTGCGCCCCCTTGAACGATACCCCCGACCTGATTGAAGCCTCCGTATCGGCCTGCGGCTCAAGATCGGCACTGACATTGAAATACGATTTCAACTCGGTAAAATATTTTGAAAACTGCTCCTTCGACGGCATATAATAAATAAATTAAATTGAAACGTAAATTATTATCTGATTTATAAATAATCCATCTCTTGTAGTGACGCGATAAATCACGTCAGCGCCATACATCGGTAATATTTTAATCTTAGCCACTATGCTGACACGATATATCGCGGCCCTGCAAGAGAATGCCATTCATATTTTGATGTAACTTATCCTATATAACAAATGCACTCCGCATTAAGATTACATTTGTTCATTATTCGCTACTTCTCAGAACAGCAGCGCTATCCGGTACACGATGAATGCTGCCACCCAGGCTGCAACGGTATTGTAGACCACAACAAACGCCCCGTATTTCCATGAATGCGTTTCCTTCACAATCGCCACAATCGTAGCGACACACGGACAATAAAGCAGTATGAACACCATGAACGCCAAAGCCGCAGCCGGTGTGAAATCAGGTTTGCCTGTCAACGGATTTGGTGCCGTGATACGCGCCGACAATGCCGTATCGTCTATCTCCTCGTCGCCCGTATAGAGCACGCCGAGCGTCGACACCACAATCTCCTTCGCAGGCACTCCGGCCACCACGGCCACCGATGCGCGCCACGAGAACCCAAGCGGCTTGAACACAGGATTGATAGCCTTGCCGAGCATCTCGAGAAACGAATCGTGCGACAGGTCGATACTTTCGTCATCCGTCTGAACCGTAACATCTTCCACCGTTTCGGGCACAACCGCCTCCTCATGACGCGGGAAATAATTGAGCGCCCACACCACAATACTTGCCACGAGTATTATACCGCCCATCTTGCGCAGATACTGCTGCGCTTTCCACCACATGTGGCGCATCGACGACTTGAGCGTCGGCACACGATACGGCGGAAGCTCCATGACAAACGGCGTCTCGTCGACCTTGAACACAAACCGGCGCAACAGACGCGCTGTAATCACGGCCACCGTCACACCGAGCATATAAATCAGCAGGAACACCAGTGCGGCATGCGCCGAGAAAAACGTCCCGATAAGCAACACATAAATAGGCAGTCGCGCCGAGCACGACACGAACGGATTTATCAGAATGGTTATCAGCCTCGAACTCCGGCTCTCTATCGTGCGGCACGCCATGATGGCAGGCACGTTGCAGCCGAATCCCATCACCAACGGGATGAACGACTTGCCGTGAAGCCCTATCTTATGCATGATTTTGTCCATTATGAACGCTGCCCTCGCCATATACCCCGAATCCTCCATAAACGATATGAAGAAATAGAGTATCAGTATATTAGGCAGGAACACTATGACGCCTCCCACGCCACCTATCACCCCGTCGGCAATCAGATCCTTCAGCGGTCCCTCGGCCATATTGTCGTTGACGACGCCGCTCAGCCAGTCAAATCCGCTCTCTATCCATCCCATGGGGTACTGCCCGATATAGAACGTGACCCAGAATATGAAAAACATGATGGCGATAAAAATCGGAAATCCGAACAGACGGTTCGTTACGAATGCGTCTATGATATGCGTTGTCGAAACCTTCTCTTTCTCGCTGCGCTCAAGCGTCTCGGCAAGCGCACCCGATATGAAACCGTATTTCTCGTTGGCCACCATTGTCGACACATCCTCGTCGTGCATCTCGGCCAGATGCGCCACCGCCTTGTCTCTCAGAACTTTTATTTCAGAACATTGAGGCGAGTTCTCTATTATTTTCTCAGCCTCTTTGTCCCCCTCAAGCAGTTTTATGGCAAGATAGCGCGCCGAAAAACGGCTTGAAATCTGCGGATCGGCTTTAAGCAGCGGCTTGAGTATGTCAATGGCATCCTCAATGTCACGTCCGAGATTGACATGCACATGACGCACATCCCGGTTTTTCCCTTCATACACCTCGACAATCGTGTCGAAAAGAGTCTCGATGCCTTCGCCGCTGCGCGACACCGTCGGCACCACAGGCACACCGATCATCCCCCCGAGAGTCTTGTAATCAAGCGCATCTCCCGAATTGCGCAATTCATCATACAGATTGAGCGCTATCACCATCGAGTGGTCCATATCGATAAGCTCAGTCGTGAGATACAGATTTCGTTCGATATTCGACGCATCCGCAACATTGACAATCACGTCGGGCGTCGACTCGAAAAGATAACGCCTGACATACAGTTCCTCAGGCGAATACGCCGAAAGCGAATATGTTCCCGGAAGATCCACGATGTTGAACTTATACCCCTTGTGGTGAAATGTTCCATACTTGCAGTCGACCGTCACGCCGCTGTAGTTGCCTACATGCTCCTGCGCTCCCGACGCCACATTGAAAAGCGACGTCTTGCCGCAGTTCGGATTCCCGATAAGCGCGATATTGATAGTACGTCCCGACGCGTCAAGTCTCCGCGACATCACATCGCTGTCGTTGTCGACCGCCGGCTCGAACGACGCCCCTCTCTCAGCCTCCGCATATTCGTCGACCGGAACCACTTCTATCATGGCGGCCTCACTGTGTCGCAACGACACCTCATACCCCATCAGGCGGTATTTGACCGGATCGCGCAGCGGTGCATTGAGCACCGCGGTGATTTCACGTCCCTTCACAAAACCCATTTCCATCACACGGCGGCGGAAAGCGCCATGTCCCAATATCTTTATTATGACGGCCGACTGGCCTGTCTCCAAATCCGATAGTCTCATATCATAAATATTGCTGACAATGCCGCCCTGATGCCCCTGCCCCGGATATTCGGATCGAGTGGCGTCCGGGCGCTTGCCTTGATGGTCGCAAAGGTCGAAAAAAATCCACTCATAACAAAACATTTCACCGCATTATTTATACCCAATCCAAATAACACCACTAATTTGGACATCCCCGCCCACGGCCCGCACCGACGGCGCGCATTCTCCTTTTGTCACAATTATTTAGAATATATGCTTTTATTTATCCGATTTTTTGTAAATTTGACGATTATTTGCAGCCCGACGGCAGCCAAGCCTCATCATTTATATACCGACCGTCCGCGGCGCAGCAACGGAGAAAAAAAAATGAAAAAAAGATTGATTGCACTCATAGTGCTGATATATACACTCGCCGGAGCGGCCGGCATTTCCGCCCAGGAAACATTCCGCCGGGGGCTCCAGCAGATTTCCTTCATACCCAAAGGACAGTGGATCACGGGCGTAAGCGTCAGCTACTCCCAGTCCAACCAATCTGACTATCAGTTCCTCGTGGTGGAAAATCTCAACGGCGACACCTACAACTTCAAGGTAAGCCCAATGCTTATGTACTGCTTCAAGGACAACCTCGCCGCCGGAGGCCGCTTCTCCTACACACGCTCCAAAGTCGACCTGCGCTCTGCCGACGTTGTACTTGACTCCGAGACTGGCTACAATGTCGACAACCTCTACAGCATATCCCAGAACTGGTACGGCACCGCAGCCTTCCGCAACTACATATCGCTCGGCAACAACCGCCGCTTCGGCATGTTCAACGAAGTCCAGCTCGAAATCGGAGGCGGAGAGTCAAAAATATGCAACGGATCAGGCAACGACCTCACAGGCACCTATTCGCGCAACATAAGCCTCAACGTCGGCCTCGCGCCCGGCATGATAATGTTTCTCAACAACTACTCTGCCATCGAAGTCAATGTAGGCGTGCTCGGCTTCTCATACACCAGCTCCAAATCAACCACCGACAGAGTGTATGTGGCCCATTCCGACTCACGCCGCGCCAACTTTAAGATCAACCTGTTTTCAATCACCTTCGGGGTGGCATTCTATCTGTAAGCGCAATGAAAAAGATAACACTACTGATTGCAGTCATGGCGCTCATCGCGGCCGCCTCGTCCCGCGCCCAGTCGCCAGTCGTCACCGACACTCCCGCGCCCGAAACCCGGTGCAAGGATTTCACCAGCAAATTCATCATCAGCGAGAACATACTCGGTTCTAAAAAAATCAAACTCGACTCCCTCAGCGACTCAAGCCCCTACCTCGACCGCAAGGTCATAGTGGGAGGCGACACCGTCAGCATCATCCTCCCCGACAAGAACTACGGCCGCTACGACCGCGGGCTCTTCAACTTCCTCATCATACCCAAAGGCCAATGGTCGTTCGGACTCACCGCTTCCTACGGCGAATTCAACACCGACGACATCCAGATTCTATCCATACTGAAGAATTTCGACATCAAAGTCAAAGCCTACTCTCTCAAGCCATCGATAGCCTACTTCTTCCGCAGCAACCAGTCTATCGGCATCAAATTCGATTACACCCGCTCGGAAGTCGACCTCAACAACATGACATTCGACTTCGACGACGACCTGAACTTCTCCCTGCGCGACGTCAGCTACTACTCGCAGTCATATACCGCATCGATCAACTACCGCAACTACATAGGCCTCGGCCCCGAAAAACGCTTCGCCATATTCAACGAAGTCGACCTCGGCTTCGGCAGCGGATCATCGCGTTTCAAACGGCTCTACAACAACGAACCGCGCGACACCCGCACCAACATCACCCGCGCAAGCCTCAACTTCAGCCCAGGCCTCTGCGTTTTCATCATGGACTATGTGTCGTTCAACGTATCGTTCGGCGTGTTCGGCATCCACATGACCCACGAAAAGCAGACCACCGACGGCATCGACGAAGGTTCTCGCTTCTCGTCGGGCGCCAACTTCAAGTTCAACATCTTCAACATCAACTTCGGCATGGCGGTCCATATCTGAGCTGCCTTAGCATCCCGAACCAACATACACCGATATGACAAAAGTCACCCGCATAATATATCCGCTGCTTGCCGTAGCTATTATGGCCGGCATACTCACGGGATGCCTGAAAAACGACATCCCCTATCCACGCATACAGCCCAACATCGTCACCCTCGAGGTAGAACACCAGTCACAGGCCGCACAGATTGACACCATCAACCGCATAGCCACAGTCTACCTCGACGAAACGGCCGACATCAACAACGTCAACGTTGTCCGCTGCACACTCTCCGACAAAGCATCATTCGTAGGCGACTCCATAGCCGGGACCCTCGACCTGTCGCAGCCCCGCTACTATATCCTGCAGATCTATCAGGAATACGTATGGACTCTCAAAGCCGTGCAGAACATCACCCGCTACTTCACCGTAGCCAACCAGATAGGATCATCGGTAATCGATGTGCCCGGCCGACGCATAGTCGTCACCCTCCCCACCACAGCCGACCTCTCAGCTGTAAAAGTGCTGACCGCCAAACTGGGCTCCGAAGGCTCCGTCATCACCCCGGCCATCGAAGGAACATACATCGACCTTACACGACCCTGTCAGATCACCGTCACCGACTACGGACGCAGCGCCGACTGGACCATCTACTGCCAGGTGACCGAAGCCACCGTCACCACCGTCCGCGCCGACGCTTGGAGCAACGTGGCATGGGTCTACGGCGAAGCGCAGGAAGGCCGGGAAAACTACATCGAATACCGCGCCGCATCCGACTCCGAGTGGACCCGCGTGCCCGACTCATGGCTCACCGTCGACGGCGGTAGCTTCCACGCACGCATCATTCACCTGCAATCGCTCACCGACTATGTCGCACGAGCAGTGTCCGGCGACGAATACGGCGCCGAAATCGAATTCCGCACCGGAGCCATCATACAACCCGAAAACGCCGACTTCAATAACTGGTGGCTCGACGGCAAGGTATGGAACCCCTGGGCCGAATATGGCGAGCGCTACTGGGACACCGGCAACAAAGGTGCCACCACCCTCGGCTCAAGCAACACCCAACCCTCCGACGATACCCCATCCGGCTCCGGACTCTCGGCCAAACTCGAAACCAAATTCGTAGGCATCGGCATGATCGGCAAACTCGCCGCAGGCAACATATTCGTCGGCGAATATGTCCGCACCGACGGCACCAACGGCGTCCTCAGCTTCGGACGCCCCTTCAACGAGCGACCCACCAAGCTGCGCGGCTACTACAAATACCACTCCGCGCCCATCAGCTCCACTACAACCGGATTCAACGACCTCAAAGACCGCCCCGACACATGCATCGTATGGATAGCGCTCACCGACTCGTCCGAGCCATTCGAAATCCGCACCAACCCCTCCAACCGACAACTTTTCGACCCAGAAGCTCCCGACGTCATAGCCTACGGCAAATTCCAGTCAGGCACCGACCGGGAGCAATGGACTCAATTTGAATTCAACCTCGACTACAAAGCCACCAACCGCATCCCCCGCTACATCCTCATCGTAGGCTCTGCAAGCAAATACGGCGACTACTTCACCGGCGGCAACGGCTCCACACTCTACCTCGACGACCTCGAGCTCCTCTACGACTATTGATTCCCCCTATAACAGCTATAACAGCTATAACAGCTAAAACAGCTATAACAGCTATAACAGCTAAAACAGCAACTTCATCTACAATAGCTACAATCCACCAAAGTAAAAAAACAAAAATTATGAAAAAACTCATCATCTCCATGCTCGCCCTCGGCGCAGCGATGACATCATCCGCCCAGGCCGACCTTCTCGACAACCCCGACAACCACGCCTACTTCGGAGCACGCCTCTCACTCGACATCTCCTCGACAGCCGACGGCAACGACTACTACTCCAACGGCGCCGGATTCAGCATCGGAGCAGTCTACAACATACCCCTCTACAAAAACCTCTACTTCGAGCCCGGTCTCTCCATCTTCTACGACACATTCGGCACAGAAACATTTGTAAACGCCCCTGACGGAATGCCCGCCGGAACAATTGACGGCTCAATCCGCAACTTCGGCTTCCGAATTCCCCTCGTCGCCGGATATCATTTCGACTTCACTGACGACATGCAGTTTTCAGTATTTACAGGTCCGCAGATTAACCTCAGCTTAATGGCCAAAGAGCACTTCTTGGGAAAATCAAATTCTATTTTCGGCGACCAAGGCTTCAAACACGCCGACATCCAGTGGGCACTCGGCGTAGGCCTGACATGGCAGAAATACTACATCTCCCTCTCCGGAGGCATAGGCATGACAAAAGCCCGCGACTGGAAAATCCGCACAGCAAACAACTCCACCCTCTACGTAGACTCCTTCCGCCGCAACAACTTCAGCATAACCATAGGCTACAACTTCTAAAAAAAACAACCCAAGCAACAAACCTACAACAGCTATAAAAGCTAAAACAGCTACAACAGCTATATAAAGCTATAACAGCTATAAAAGCTATAAAAGCTACTATCATAAAAAAGTTGGCATCCCCATAGAGATGCCAACTTCTTTATAATAGTAACCGCGGTTTTCAACCGCGCCCCAATCCTCATGTAGCCCCACAAAAAGGAGCTCCACAAAAAAGAGCCACCAATACCCCCCCCAAAAAAAATTACTGGTTCTGTGAGGCGGCCTTCAGGTCGCCCCGCCTATTTGCCCGGATCAGGATTGACCGGCACAAAAATCCAGAACAGGGCATACGCCAGAATCCCCGCGCCACACAAAGCCAGCACGAACCAGACAATCCTGATGATGACAGGGTCAAAGTCGAAATACTCGCCAAGTCCCCCGCACACTCCCGCCACATAGCGGTCCACATTCGATCGAAACAACTTTCCCATAATTACATATTTATTAAGTAACTGTTCAAAATAATTTTAAACAGTTACTTATTTATAAAGATATCGCTTTATCGACTGCTTGGGTGTCTTCTCAAACGGCTCCTGGCGCAGCTCTATCGACGACACTTTTGAATATCCGGGCAACTCCCGGTTGAGAGTGCTGAGATTATAATCCATCAGGCTGTCGATTTTCTCTTTCGTCAGACACGCATGGCGGGCAGCCTCCTCATCGGGATACACCAGTGCCACAAGCTTGCCGTCGCGCTCCACTACGATACTCTCCGCCACAAACGGCAGATGATTCAGCTTGTTCTCAATCTCCTCCGGATAAATATTCTGTCCGCTCGGACCAAGTATCATGCTCTTGTCCCTGCCCTTAATAAACAGATACCCGTCATTGTCAAGTATGCAAATGTCGCCGGTGCTCATCCATCCGTCCCTGAACACCGCCTCCGTCGCCTCTGCATTCTTGTAATAACCCTGCATCACATTGTCCCCTTTCACCCACAGCACACCTGGCACTGTAGCCGGGTCGGCCGATTCCACACGTCCCTCCATACGGTCAACGATAAGGCCGCACGAACCGGGCTTCTGCCTGTCCCAGAAACAATAACTTATAAGAGGTGCACATTCGGTCATCCCGTAACCCACCGTGTAAGGAAACTTAATCTTCAGGAGAAACTGCTCCACCGCAGGAGCAAGTGCCGCTCCACCTATAATAAGCTGGTGCAGATTGCCGCCGAAAGCATCGATCATCTTGGCTCTCACCTTCCTGTAAATCATCCTGTCGACCAACGGTATGTGCGTCAGCACCCTCATGATCGGTTTGCGCAACGCCGGAAATATCCGGTTTACGACAATCTTCTCAATCACAAGCGGCACAGTCACCACAAGTTTTGGCTTGATTTGAGCAAAAGCGTCAAGCAATATCTTCGGCGACGGCACACGTCCCAAAAACGTAATATGGCAACCTTTGAGCAGCGGGAAAATCAACTCGACAAGCAACCCGAACATGTGAGCCAGCGGAAGCATCGACACCATGCCGTCGCCCGGGTTGAAAAACTTGATATTGTCGGTAGCATACCGCGCATTGCTCCATAGATTTCCGTAACTTATCATCACACCCTTCGACATTCCGGTCGAACCCGACGTATAATTGATTACCGCAAGCTCATCCTTCGTGTCATGTATGTAATAGCGGTCGAAATTGTCGGCATCTACCCCTGCGGGATAATCCATCGCCACAAGCCGGTCAAGCTCATCGAATGCCGTCTTGACCGAAGTCGAACGTGAATACTTCAGTTTTCCGCTCTCGATATCGAAAAAACCGTCGACACCCGCCATCTGCGACACATCGAGACCTTTCCATATCGACAGATCCACAAAAACCAGCCGTGCATCCGAATGCGTCACCAGATGATGAATGCTGTCTGTCCTGAACTCGTTGAGTATCGGCACCGACACGGCGCCGTAAGTCAGAGCCGACAAAAACACTATAGCCCACTGCGACGAATTCTTCGCGCAAATCGCTATCTTGTCGCCGCGCTTTATTCCTGCGTGACGCAGCATCACATGAAACCGTGCTATGCGGCGCGTCAGCTCCGCGTAGGTCATTGCCTCTCCATTGAGATCCGACAATGCGTCAACATTCTGATTGCGGCGGAACGACGCCGCCATATCCATCACCAATGATTGTGTCATATTATATATTTGTTATTTTCATTAACGCGACACACCGCTGTTTTGTTTGCGCCACATGCGAAGCGCACACATCGCCACCAGCACCCCCACAGCCACTCCGGCACAGTCCGCCACAAAATCGAGCACATCCCCCGAGCGGCCCGCACACATCGCCCCCTGCGCTATCTCCACCGCGCCGCCAAAAGCAGCCGCGGCCATAGCCACGCCCCACACCTGCCGCCGACGCAACGCCACAAAACGGTTTCGCCCGCGCATCGCGGCATCAATACACGCCACTGCCGCCAGACCGCCGAACATCACCGCGTGCACCACTTTGTCCAGACCCGGTATCTCGATATCATTGTCAGGCAGCGGACGCGGCACAAGCGTCAGATACAATATCGCCAACACAACCAAAGCGGTAGTAACCCACCGCTTTGGCCAATATTTCATTATTTTTACAACCACACGCATCATTTGCTCTCGCTTGCATCAGCCGGCGCATAGGCCTTGGCAAGAATTGAATTGAGTTCCTCGTCCTCGAAATTGCGGCCAACGATTGTACCGTCGGGAGCGAAGAGTATGATGCATGGAATGCCGAGTATGCCGTACAGGTCGGTCGGGATGGTCTGCGCATCGATAATCTGCTTCCACGGCAGCTCAAGCTGCTCTATCTTGGCAAGCGAATTTGCCGGCTCGTCCCACACTGCCACACCGAGCACCTCAAGTCCCTTCGGAGCATACTGAGCATAAATCTCCTTAAGATGCGGCATCTTGCGCATGCACGGTCCGCACCAGCTCGCCCAGAAATCAACGAGCACATATTTCCCTTTGCCGACATAGTCACTCAGCTTGTGGGTAGTGCCGTCGTAAGTCACCTCGAAGTCGGTGAACATCTTGCCGGGAGCCGTGGCGTCCTGACGTTCAAACGTATTCAACACCTTCTGCACTCGGGTATAACCCTTAAGCGACGGAGTTTTTGCCAATGCGGCGTCCAGCTCCGCGCGATCCATCTCGTAGGCCTTCTGAAGAAACAGATAGTATCCGATAGGATTATCGATATTAGCGTTCATCATGCTGTCGGTCATAGCAAGATAACGGTTGTAGAGCGCCTCGCGCGCATCGGTTGAATCAGGCGACAGCGACGAGAATTGTGAGTTCAATTCCATCACTTTGGCGCCATAGCCTGCAAGGCGGTCATTGAGCTCGGTGCCGGTCGCATCGCCGTCCTTTACCTCGATATTTCCCTTTTCAAGTATAAACATACCCTTGCGGTCTCCTTCTGTCACAAGACGCACAAACGCAGGTGTCTCAAGTTTCCCCTCAAACACCGCCTTGCCCGACGCCACCACTGTGGAGTCCATCTTGTCGGAAGTGTCGAAATTGAGCATATACACCATCGTGCCCTCCTCAATTGAAGGATCCTCTACTGTCACCTTATAATTGTTAGGCTCAGCCTTTGCAGTGCACGCCACAAGAGCCAAAGCGGCTGCCGATACCAATAATGTCGTTTTCATCATTTTTATCATATTAACTTTAACTATTTTTTTACTAATTAGCGTCTCCCGGAGCGGTAGCCGGGGGGGGGTGTTGCAGAACTCCAAAACGTAGGGACGCACGGCTCGTGCGTCCGCA
>CAMWJS010000036.1 GCA_947174635.1 uncultured Muribaculaceae bacterium | reverse complement strand
GTTTGATTATCCGCCTTGTCTGCGTCTTTCGACCGCTCAACACGGCTTCGGTGAGGCCGAATTTATCTGAGAACATTATCTTTTTCATATTGATTCTTTTACTCGGTTTAATGTTTTGGATCTTTCCCGCAGGTTGCGCACATATACCCGTCAGGATTTATCTCTCCGCAATGCACACATTCCACTCTATTTAGTCCCCAATTGGAGAAATAGCGTCTGTATTTGCACAACTGCTCATATTCTTCACGGTCAATGGTCACTTCCTCCGCTCCCTCCACGTTAAAGTCGAGGTCGGAGGCGTAGTAAAAGTAGCTCATGTCGGGTTCGGAATACACAACGTCTGATGCTCCACGCCATTCTCTAACCTCAATCACCTTACCGTCTGATTTTCGTATTGCTTTCATACTTCCGTCATTTATCAGTTTCGTCAAAGGTGTCGGGGTCTCCTTTCAGCGGCGGGATGTAAAACCAATGAGTAGGGGTAATACCCCTGTAGTTCTCGTATGCAAACCACGTCTCATCTTGCTTGGAATAATAAGCGAGAACAGGGCCGTAACTTGAAAGTGTAAGTACGGTTTCTTCATCCTCCGGCAGCTCCACCTTCGGGTCTTTCCACTGCGAGGCGAGGGCTTCGGTGGCTCCGGCGAGGTAGGCGTTTCTCGCCACATCATCAACCATCTGTATAATCACCCCTGGGACTGCCTTGCTTACTATCATCTTCTCGGCATACGCTCTGGCTTTTTCTTTTGTTGTCATATTAGAATTGATTTGTTTCAATTACGATTATCCGATTGTTCCAATTATCATAGTCTCCTGATACATCTGCTATGCTGTCGCTGTCATCTCCGCTAAACCCAAGCTGCGTAACGCGCACTTCCATTTCATCGGGGTACTGAGCCAATAGCTCTTGTAGTTCTTTGTTTGTCATATCTCGTTGAATTTATAGTTGTTGGCGGCTAATAGTTCTACTGCAAGCACGCAAGCCTCAATAGGATTGTCTGATTGAGGCAATTTCCCGCGAAAACCATCCCAATCATATTCGACTTGGTATTTACCACCTCCGATATGTAGGAGTTGGAAATCTCCACTTAATTGGTAGGGATTCTCCATATCGTCTATTTGAAAGCCGTCAACAATCGGGACAAACCATTTTGTCATCCAAAAATCACTGATTGTTTTAGGTACAAGTCCGAGCAATGAACTGAGACTCCACGCAGGGGTATCAGTGTCGTATAAGGTAGCGTCCGATTTCTTTATTAAGAGCACATCTTCTCCCTGCCGTTTTTGTGACACAGTTATCGGGGTTTGATAAAACATATCCGCCGTCTCAGGGTCGACTCCGCATTGCAGAAGTCGCGCTGATTGGAGTTTGTCAGTTGCTATGTTTGTTTTCATATCGTAAGGTCTATTTTGAAGTAATCCTCTAAAAATTTCTTGGGGTCAATGGCGGTTTCGGGGAACATGCCGCCGGTTACTGCGTTGTGATATTTCTCGTAGCTGTCGAAAAATAGGTCATGGAACACCATGTTATAGGCGTTGCCGAATTTTCCTACTGCGTTGACATGCGGGTGTGTATCCAAGTATTCCTGCGCGGAAGCGATCAGGCGTTTCAGAAATTTCGGATATTTGAGGAAGTCTGCTTTGCCTCGATCGCTGCGAAGAGGACAGCCGATACAGCCAAGTCTGCGCTCAACGTGGAAATTGCCTTGCTCATCGTAATAGAGCGGATGACACTTGATGCCTCGCTCTGTAATGAACTCTGCGACTTCTGCGTCAGTCCATTCGAGTATCGGCAGATATATTCGAGCCTTTTGTTTCTTGGGATAAGTCCTGCACACTTCCGGCTCATGATAACGCATGGCTCGCTTGACGCTTTCACATCTGCGGATGCCTTGAACGGCACGGTCGAGAACCTTGTACTCTTTGAGGTATTCGCAACAGAAACGCGCCCTCATTGTCGGGCATCCTTTCTTCTTCACCAAGTCAAAGAAGTTGATTATCGGAGCAAGCACCTCTACACCTTTGCTCTTGCAGTGCGCTATAGTGCCGGGAGGGTCAATCGAGGTGTTCTTGTATATCGCCCGATACGGTATGCCCGCCATCTTCGCAAGCTCCAGTATGACCTCTGAATCCTTGCCACCGGAAAATGAGACCTCAATCGGCCCATCGCCTGTCGGTATCGAGCGGAGCAACTTGATAGCGAAGTCAACCTTTTTCTGCAATGTTTCTGTCATATCGCTGATGTTTAAGGGTTGTTGAAATATTCGCGACAGACAAAGCCTTGCGCGGAACGAAGTCTTTGAAATCGCATGACTTGAATATCATCGGCTTGATTTACATTGGCGAGCATTTGTCTGTGTAGACGGTTGATTGCTTTTTGCATGATGTTATTAATATTATCGTTGTTGTTATGTGTTATCTTCGGCTTTTGCCACTGAGCGGAATTACATTATAGGTTTTAAAACGGTCTACCAGTCGCCCATACTTGTCTCCTTTGGTGAAGCGGGCTGTCAGAGCCTTCTCGTCAAGATTGGTAGTGATGTGCGCGAACTTATTCCAACCGGCCCAGATGTCATTACGCGCGAGCAAGAAGTCATCAGTCAGCACCGATGTGTTCATGCCGTAGAATACCTTGTCATCATTCAGACCGACATCGTTGAGGCAAACATTCTCCGGTTTCGGCATGAAACCTTTGCTGTCCTCCTCGTAGAATGTGTATCGGTCAAAGTTGTTGTGAATTGTGTAATAGTTCACCATCTGCGTAACTGACAGGTTGTGGAAAAACCGCGGCGATTTGATGCGCTTTAGATACTCCGAGAAGCACTGCATAATCATCGTCTTGCCGACTCCGGGGCCACCTTGAAGCATAATGTTCTTATGGAGCTTGTAGCCACGACCGGGAAATACATTCTCTGCCTCCTTGCAGTTGTTGAAGTAGTAGAGGAGAAAACGGATTACCAATTTGTTATCATCATCAATCACAAACTCACGGCGCTGAGGTGCAATGACAATATTGTTGGCGATATAGAGGAACAGCTGAGCATGCATTTCGTAGACCGCAGGGTCTGAAAGGTCTGGGTAAGCCTGCTGAGCTTTCTTTTTGTCCTCATCAGCTTTTTTGATAACATTTGTCAGTTCCATAGCCGCATAGACAGCTGCATCGGAGGCGCGGCGCTTCATCACATCAAGCACAGCCTTATCCCAGTCCAGGTTGCCAGTAGGCTTCTGACCGTACTTATCAAGTTCCTGTATAAGACACGGAGGATAGTTTGATAGATTCATGACGAAATATTTTATATGTCCTGTCCACCGAAACCACCATTAAAGGTGTGGTCCGATGTAGGAGCGGACGGTTGTTGATTCTGATCGCTTGCCTTAGAGGATGCGTCGCGGTTCTTGATTCGCATTGCAGAAATAAGATGTCGGGACCAATCGGTGTAGTCTCGATGTTCCGTATGTGACAATTCCCACTCGGCAATAACCGCGTCGGCCAATATTCGAAGTCTGCCTGTGTCATCAATGCCTAAGCCAAAATTTTTGCACAACAGCCGCAGATTTTCGCTATGGTTGTCAGCAAAAAATTCCGTAAGCCATTTTGCGTTATTCCCCGATGCCGGAGGCTGTGGAGTCGGAGTCAAAGGGACAGCCGGGGGTTGAGGTGTAACCTGCCTTGGCGCCTTGCCTTGTTTGGGTTTGGATTTACTTGTTGTGGCGATCTTGCATTGAGGCTCATCTAACAGGGAATATTCATCAATCCGGCTCATGCGTTTGTTGAGGCGTTGAATGTTGCAGTAGCGCACTTGAATGCCCTTTGAAGTCAAGACATATTTGGTATCATACAGATTTTTATCAAATAACCCCAACGTCAGGCAGGTTTTAATAACTTCCGATATATACACCTCATCAAAGCCCGACATTTCCGAGCCAATGAAAGGCAACTCATTATCCCACTTCATGTAGTACCCATTTTTATAGATAAGACAGAGCAGGAGAGCATATATCGTAACAGCTTTGCCACCTTGACGCTTGATTAGTTTGCGTATGCGGATATCTTGAAAGAAGTCTACGTCAAAAGGGAAATATTCAAGTCCCGATTTTGCTATTCGTGCCATAGCCATAATATTTATTTTTCTACGATTGATATTCCATGGACATAGAGCATCAATTTTCGTTTTAGTCTATACTCTGGTGTGCGTACCCCCTTTGTATCCTCGACCACAGTCTTACCGTCTTTGTCATAGACAAAATCGGCATAGTAGGAACACTCTTTTTCCAAGAGGTTTCCGGCTGCATCGCGTTGAGTGGGGATAAGCACATATTTTACTTGCTCACGGAGATTGGTAATAAGGCCGGCGCGTTGCATCAGCTTCAGTTCATCGGCTCTTTTATGCTCCTTTGAGGAGGCGTAGCCGCCGGACTTCTTTGCACCGTACTTATTTTTGCGCTTCTTTGGAGTTGACGCAACGTGCATAGCCTTAAATTCTTCAATCGTCATTTTTAGCAAAGTCTGAGAATGTGAATACATCCATATACTTGGTGTCGGCGATTGACTCAATGTCGTAATCTGCCATCGTGCCCTTCATGCCATCGTTGAAGCGTTCGCGCGCGGCGGCAATATCTGTGGACTCCACAAGTATTTGAGATATTGACCGCTTCTCGGCGGAGGTTTTCTCATCAAACGTAATGAAAGCCACCTTAACGAGAAACCAACGAGAGTCAACATCCTTGAGGATAGAGTCTATTGAGGTTGCTTTTTCAAGCAACTCAGCGTCTTTTGTCTGCACGGCTTTTTCAACATCGCTTTTATTCTTACCGATTGCAAGCAATGCCTGTGAGGTCGTAAAGACTTCTGCAATCTTAGTTTTCTTTATTGTAGGGATAGAATATTCACCCGAAATATAAGGAGTTATTGCTTTGATAATCCGAGCCTCTGCTTCTGTGAAGGTCAAGGCATCAACAATGTATTTTTCGGTAACCTTTTTTACCGAGCCGTTCTGCTGCATCTTGTCATAGCGGACAGAGCATTCAAAGTATAGACTCATGAGTTAAGATGTTTTTTGAGTTGATTACTGATTTTGAACTTCACGGTTCGCTGAGCAGGCACCACAACAGTAGTACCGGCGTTGATGTTGCGAGCCTTTTTCTCCTTTGTGGTCTTGACCTCCAATGAGCCGAAGCCACGGAGATAGACATTCTCGCCGCGAGCGAAAGCTTCAGAGAGAATGTCGGTCAACCCCTCAACCACATGGAGGGCGGTTGACTTCTGCAAGTCGGGAATACGCTTGCAGAGTTCAGTTGCAATGTCATTTCTTGTCATTAGATTTCTGTATTTTTAGTTTTCGATTTATTTTATTTTTTATTAGGGCTATCAATCTGGCTTGATTGGTATTGCGCAATCCTTTCATTGACTTGTAATAATCTATGGCTATATCAAGACAAGGAAGAATACGCTCTATGTCGGCATTGCTGATTTCAATCATAGTCGAGGAAAGAGTTTAAAAGTTCATCGAAGTACATTTCATCTGTGGGAATATCATCATCTGACGCCATTATCTGATTGGCGATGCTACGCTTTTTATGAATGATGTTGTATAGCACCGGATCAATAGTTCTGCGCCCGATCAGATAGTAGCAACTGACATTATTCTTTTGGCCGATGCGATGCGCCCTGTCTTCGCACTGGCAGCAGTCAGCATACGTCCACGGAAATTCTACAAATGCCACATTGGACGATGCTGTGAGCGTCAGACCGACACCGGCTGCTTTGATAGAGCAGATTATCAACTGAGCTTCGCCGGACTGAAACGCATCGACAGCGGCTTGCTTTTCGGCAAGGCTATCGTCGCCGGTGACGCGGACAGCATCGGGGAATTGCTTTTGCAGAGCTCTGACAATCTCTTTGAGAGAGCAGAACACAATAAGTGGCTTCCCATTGGCGAGGAAATTGCGGATAAAGTCTGTTGCCTGTTTCACCTTACCTTTGGAAGCAAGGGAACGAAGCGTCATGAACTTTACCAGAGCCTCCATACGCATCTTGCGGCGTATCTCTCGGTCAGTACACTCGGTGTATTCTCGCAGGTATGCGGCGAGGTCAGCGGCGGCGAGATCATATTCATCACGATTGGATATGTCCACGTGGAGGTCTGTGCGGGTTTTATCGGGGAGTTGCTTCAGGACCGTTTTCTTTTCACGGCGTATCATACAGCAGTCATATAGTTTGTCAGACAGCGCAGACAAGTTTTCATTCTCGCCGTAGTCGGCAAGGAACTTGCCACGGCCACCAAAGTCAGAGAGCAGCCGCCCCATGATGGCGAGTTGTGCAACGAGGTCTTGCGCATGATTGACAACCGGGGTGCCGGAGAGCAGTATTCTCCAATCCTTGCCCTCGACGATACCGCGGGCGAAGATTGTCTGTTGCGCCGACGGGTCCTTAACCCTGTGAGACTCGTCGATGATTACCGACTTGAACACATTGATGTGCGGGTTGAACACAACGTCCTTCAGGCGGAAGCTCTGGCGCGGGGGCACCTTCACGTCCCAGACAAAATACTTGCGCAGGGATTCATAGTTGACGATGGCCACGTCGAACATGCGCATTTGCATGAGGTAGGGCCAGGAGGCGCACGTCGCATTGTCGAGCACCAGGGCCTTGACGTCGGCAAACTTCTCGAACTCACGCTGCCAATTTATTTTCAGCGACGACGGACAGATCACCAGACAGGGATAGGCCTCCGCAATATCGACAATGCCGATAGACTGCAACGTTTTTCCCAGGCCGGGCTCGTCGCCTATTAGCAGACGGCGACGGTCAAGTCCGAACAGGATACCTTCACGCTGGTATTCGTATGGCTCTACTTGGAGGTTATGGTTTAATGTTGCTGTCATAATGCGAGGCACCAATATTGAAATGCTAATTCAAGATACTTATCTCTGCCACGGAGATATACAGGGTCATCACGGCGTATGCGAGTGGTAAACACATTGCAATTCTTCTTACTGATAGCATAGATGAAATCGCAGTCAGATTTTGCAATGTCCATATACCAGGCGCGACTCCTGTCCCAATCGAAGAAGTCGATTGCATCCTCAAATTCTTTTTGAGTTGAGGCAGAGCAGGTTTTGAGGTCGCCGCCAAATTTATAGAGAGAAAGCCACCAATCCCACTTGCAGCGAGTGCCAAGTGTAAAAGGGAAACCGCCGTATTCAAACTGTTGTGCTTGATTGACCATAAATCGCTGCGTTTCGGCCTCGGCCAACACCTTTGCGAGAAATGGGTCGTGCCGGGCAGTCATACGCAGGGAGCGGTACATTTCCTTTGCATGGCGAAATTCATCATCGGTGTATTGCTCATCGTCTACTGTCAGTTGGTAGTAGTTCACTCGCTCCGGCTCTGTGATTATCGCGTCCACGAGGTTGCCGAAGCGAAACGCGGCCTCCTTTACACCCGGCGGCATGGGCACCGGGTGTAAAAGGTTCTTTAGCGCCGTGAGGTCAGAGTTGCTAACCTCCGTACGGCTGTAATATGCGTCCGGATTCTGGCTCATTGTTACTTGGCTTTAACCTCGTCCTCATATTGGACATCGGCGATGAACATGGCATTGTCTTTGGAATTTGCGGCGGCATTGGCAAAGGTGATTTGCTTCTTAAACTCTTTGCATAATTCCTCCACAGACCTTGTACAACCCTCCTGCGACCACCAAAAGGCTACAACCTTCATAATGTCGTCGGCAGAGTTGATGACAACCTTTTTCTTTACCTGCGTTTTAGGTTGGTATTCGACAGGAGCGGCCACCGGCATCCCAAATAGGTCGTCCATTTCCTGCTTGTCGGCAGCAAGCTGTTTGGCCGCAGCTTCCGTCTTTTCGCGTTCAATGCGCTCAGCCTCCTTGCGGGCAGCTTCGGCACGTTCCTTTGCCTCCATTTCAGCCTTGATTCTCGCAGCTTCCTCAGCCGAGGCTTTGGCGATGCGCTCAAGTTCCTTCTTTTTGGAGGGCATACGGTCGAGAATATCATCGCGGGTACTCTGTACCTCAAAGGGATACTGCTCTTTGAAGCGATTGGCGAGGCCGGCCATTACATTGGCCTGTATAGCGCGGCATTCGTCCGGGGTAAGTTCAACAGGACGATGTGCGCCGCTGATTACCGTCTGACACCATGTTGCAGGAAGTTCGCAACTGAAATTCTTGATCCCATCGTAGACAATCTCGTAATTGTCGAGGCTTATCTGCTTATCCATGTCGGTAAGCTCGTTGATGCTCTTATTTACAAGAGCGTTGAACTGGCTTACATAGTCGTCATTAACATCAGCGCGATAGCGAATTTTGGCATTCTCCTTTGCCTGTCGAGCGGCATCTTCGCGGCGGCGGCGATCCTCCTCCTCATGCTTTTTCTTGGCAAAAGCGTTTCGGTAGGCTTGAAGCTGATTGGGAATAGAGTTGGCTTTGGAGGGGTCAACATCATTCTCCATTGACGTGTAGATCTTACGGATTTGGTCAAAGAGCTGCGTAACAGGAGTACGTTTGCCGTTCATCTTTTTGACCGTTACCTTTGCCTTTTCGATGAATCGGGCTATCTCCATGTCGAGCGCATCTGTCATGCCCTCATTTTTCACTCGGAGTAAGAGTGCGCTGCCTACTTCAAGGCACCGGGTGTGCGATAGCAGATTGTCCTGATATGACTGCGGCGCAAGTTCGGCGAGAGTCTGGACGTTTCTCTGCTCAAAGACTGTTAATGCTTGGGGGGGGTCTGCCATGATTGATATATTATGATTATGGGTTACACGGTTTTGTTACAGCATACTCTGTATTGATGCGCAAGCGGGTGCAGTATAGTCCGTTGACTGTGTTACGCACAAGTGGGCACCCGCTGCAAGGCTTGATGTCGCTTTCAGAATCCTTCCTCATCATCAGTGTTGACGGTTACGCCCTGTGGAGGCTCGTTGTTACCGAATGGCTGAGGTGCAGGTTCTGGAGCATTATCGAGGACTTCGCCGGTGTTGGGGTCTACTCCGTAGATTTCCTCATCGGAGAGTTGTGCCGGTTCGTCTACCTGCTGTGATTGGAGCTCGGTGCCACGGCCTATGCGCACTTTCGGGTAGGACTTGAAAGCGTGTTTGATGCACTTGGCCATGAGGAAGCCGGGGTCGATGTGGACAATGTTGTTAGCGTCTATTCCGTAGAGTTTGTTGGCTACACCTTGATTATTCTTTTGAGAGTAACCTGCAAGGCGACACCAATCTTCAGGTAACATTACCGAGTAGTCAACCGTCCCATCGGCGCGGGTGATGCGCAGATAGCAAGCGATGATGTTGTGGCCGGTGTGAGGCAGGTTGCAGGTGTAGGACACAGATTTGCGTCCGTCAATGTCTTTGAATGAAAATTCGTCATTGTCGTAGACGAGTACAGGATTGTCAGCATGACGTATCTGACCGGCGCGGGTACGCATCACAAGTTCACCGTATGCCGACACAGTGAGAACGCAACGCCCCTCCCATTCAGCTTTTTCTTTGGTACCGACATTCACATTGCGTCCCATAAGGTACGCGAGTGCGCGGGCGCCTGGTTCAAGAGAGAGGCCGCACACGGCAAGGTCGATGAATGCCGTGAAGATGCTGAACGGTGTTGCGCGTTGCAGTTTGCCCTTGTCATTGTCGCGGAGGGCTTTGTTGAAGTGAATACTCTCACGCTGATAAGCGGCTTCACCGTTACCCCAAAGGGTTTCGTAGATTTGCGTGAAGCGTTCACGCACGACAGGATGCTCAACGATTTCGAGCGGCTTGAGTTGGTTGATTTCCTCAACCGTCATTTGGAGGTTGCTCATGATTGATGTAGTTGGATTGTTAAACATTTGCGGGTTGCATGATTGAAAAAATGGAGGCTACGTTTTGGCTTTGGCTGTCAGCGCAGCCTCCGGGGTTATCAATCATGTAGCAACTACCGCTACCTTGTAGCCTCTGAGGGACTCGAACCCCCTCCGACAGAACCAAAATCTGTAGTGCGACCGACACACCGAGAGGCTGAACCTGTTAAAGTTTCGCTATGTAGAAGCGTATGCGTTCAGAGGTATTCACGCTTGTGATGTAGTCATAGGAAAATTCCTCTTTTGTCCCGACAGCATTCTTATTGAGGAATGGCTTGTCAAGAACCCGGAGCCACATTTCCTGCAACTTTTCAATCGCAGCACATTTTGCCCGGTGGTTGCAAGCCTCCTGCGTGAAGCGGTAAATAACACGAGGATTCTTGCCGTCATTGGTCTTGTATATTGCATAATCCATTGTATCTGTCTTATTGGTTGAGGTAATCCTGTTCTGTTCTCTGAAGGAGGCGTAGGTCTGCCATACAGTATTCGACCTTGCCCGGACGTTTGGAGGGTTTGATTTTACCTGTGCGCCTCCAACGGTCCACATTCTTGCGCCCGAAGATTGAATAGGCCGTGCGTTGGGAGATATACTCCGGGTCGGCTGCATCGCTCTTAATCACTCTGGCCAATCGTGCTGTGAGGTCGGTCATGAATGTTTCATAGGTCACAAGCTTGTCTGCGAATTGTATTTGTACTGTCGGAGGCATAATGTGAATTAGAGTTGAGTGGGGTTAGGTTTGTTCATCACCTCGTCACACATCTTATCGTAGGCGATGAACCATGGGTCTATCTTGCTCCAATGGTTGTAGAGCCGGACGATGCACCAGATGGTACCAATTGCAAATGCCTTGTCTAATACGAAGTGGATAAACCATGAGGTGTTATCTTTATTTTGCTCCATTCCGAACAGAAGTCCGACAGCAGTTATGCCAAGTATGAGGAGTATTGCGATGCGGATAATGGATTTTGCTTTGTTCATTTGTGTAGGGTAGTTGTTGGTTGGTTAAATACAGCCGAATGCGGCTTCTTCTCGGTGGTATTTCGCGGATTGGATATCGTGGAGAATACGGCTTACTCTTGAGTCATGAGCTTTGCGCGGGTCGATTTCCTCGGAATGGGAGCATTCGGCTTTCTGCAGCAGGTCGAAGTCGTGGCTGCTGATATCGCCGAGGAGATGGCGGTAGAGGTGTTCGTAGCTATGCATGGTGTATATTTAATTGGGGAATAATTCTTGTGGTGTGGTGTTGAAGTGGCGCGCGAGGACTTCCTGCGTCAAATTGTCGGGGACGCATTGTGTCTCTCCTTCAGTGAGCCAGCGACGTACTGTTATTTCACTTTTCTTGGTAACTTCGGCGATTTGCTTTATGAGAGCATTGGCCGGAGTGTCAGGTCGGGGCTGCTGCTTGGCTTTTTCGTATATTTCTCTGAGTGTCATATTTTTGTTGCATTAATGATATAAATTATCTATATTTGCGATATAGATTTATTATCACGATGCAAAGATACAGATATTTTCTGTACTATCAATTCAAAAATAAAGAATTATTCTGTATTTAATATTTATTAACAAATGACAGCTGCGGAAAAGATACAAAAGATACTTAAGCACTTGGATGTCAATGCTAAATATTTTTCGGAGAAATTAGGATATGAACGTCCACAAATTATATACGATATTTTAAAAGGCAAAACAAAGAGGATATCTCCCGAATTGGCGAACAAGATGACTTCTGTATTCAACGATATAAATCGATCATGGCTTCTGGCCGATGAGGGCGAAATGCTTGTAGACAAAGCGGAGGAATTCCAGCTTCCAACGGGACTCTATTATGAGGATGATATACCGGAACGCTATATGACCCACCTTGTGCCAATGGCGGCGATGGGCGGTGGCCTTGTCGGTTTTGAGGAAGAGGGTATACGCCGTGAAGATTGCGAAAGGGTAATATCGCCTATAACCGGTGCCGATTGGGCTATTCCGGTTTATGGTGACTCGATGGAGCCTGAATATCCCAACGGATCCCGCGTGTTTGTAAAACAGATTAATCCGGGCGATTTTATATCATGGGGTAATGTGTTTGTTCTGGACACAACAAACGGTTTGATTATTAAGGTCGTTGTCAAATCAGACAAAGAGGATTGTGTGCGATGCGTCTCACTTAATTCATCGGGGCGATATCAACCATTCGATGTGCCAATGCGCACAATTCGTGCAATGTATAGAGTAATGGCATGTGTCAGTGCAAAATAGTATTGGCAAAGCACATTGGAATTTTTAAAGCCAAAGGTTGAAAGTTATAACCAGATCATTTGATATGGACAAAAATGATAACATTATTGCGCCCCGTCATTCCTTGCCGGATTGGGTCGGGCTATTTTTTGGAGCCGCCGCAGGGACTGCGCTGTTTTCATTTTTGATATACAAATTAATCCCCGTAATACTGTCGTTGTTTTTAAATAAATATGATATCCCCAAAATTGATTATATTGTCATATATGTCGTATTGTATGTAATTATATTTTTTACAGTTATTCGCTCAGAAGTTAATGATAAACTTTCGAAATTAACGGAATCTTACAATAAAAATATTAGCAAAATTAAAGCTGATTGCACAAAAAAAATTGAAGAAAATAGCAAACAGTGCAGAAGGGAAATCTTGGAAGCTAATACACGTGTTGCGGTAGCCTCATCCATGATGAGATCAACAACACCCTTCTCTTCTGTGGCATCACTCCGAGCCGATTGGGAATGTGTTGTTTTTAAGGAGTGTACTCACTATCTTAATCATAAATCTCATCCCGCAATTACCGCAGCCAAAAGAGTAAAATTAATGGAAGAAAAAGCTAACGATTATTTTCGTCAATATAAAGAAATGCAATATAAATACGAATATCTATTAAAATCATTTCCTGAGATTGAAGCATACGTTGAAAACGATGAGGATTTAATAGCTGTTTGTGAAAGATATACTTATTCCAAGATAAAAGAACACAGAGACCGAAGACGAGATTATTTAACAAAGGAAGAATGGGCCACTCTTTCCTCATGGGAAAAAAGTCAATTATCACTTGACAGATACGTTGAAAGTAAAAATAAATCAAAATGGTTTATTGGCCGAGATTATGAAATGTCATGCTGTTGGATGCTTATGGGATTGGGATATAATATAGATCCACAAGGAATTAAATTAAAATTTAATGATTTAGGACGCGATATAATTGCCACTAAATACTCCATCGAGAAGAAAGGATATATCACATACATCATACAATGCAAATATTGGAGCAAAGACAAAACCATTCACGAAAATGTCATAATGCAATTGTATGGCACTCTAATTTTATACAAAATTGAGCACCAGTCGAAGTCATTAGTTAGTAATGATATTCAGGGCGTACTTATGATACCGAAATTTAGCGTAATATCTCCTCTTGCCCAGAAATTTGCACAGCAGCTTGGACTAATTATATGGCGCGCGGATATGATAGATTTCCCTCGTATTAAATGCAATATAAACGCTGGAGAAAAAATTTACCATCTTCCATTCGATCAACAATATGACAGAACTCAAATCGTCAACAAGGGTGAATGTTATGCCTATAGAGCATCAGATGCAGAACGAATGGGTTTTCGAAGAGCTAAACGATATTTTGAATAATTGAAAATGAAAAAGTTATTATTTATATTAACGCTGCTTTCCCTGAGTTTCATTCCGATGAACAGCGGCACACATCAAGCTGACACAGAAAAAGACCGGATAGTATACGTCTGCACCGGCCCCAAAGCTGTAGCATATCACTATGACGAAAACTGCAAGGGATTAAACAAATGCTCCAGATCAATAAAGGCAGTACGTTTGAGAGATGTACCCAAACGTCATAGGCCATGCAAAATCTGCGCGGAGTAGAAATTACAACAACGCAAATAGGGCGCTTCTAACGCTCGCAAAATTTTCAGACAACAAATCCTACATCTAACGCAATAAAATCGATTTAAAGGGTATTACAATCGCAAATTGAGGCATATTTCAATCAGGCATCATGGAAGAAGAACCAAAATACACCAAAACTCATTCATTTATCGACGAACTTCACGACGCAGCTTTCGAGTACCTGTTACTGAATCCCGGCTCCGAGTTCGGCGATTGGCAGCAGGGGTTGATAGAGCAATATCCAACCGAGGTCGTAGACGCTCTGGGCAATAATCCCGACGAGGTGTTTGCCAAGTTGTCAGACCTGTGGGAAACTGAATACACCGACCCAAAGACCGGCATTGAACAAAAGTTTAGCGAGTGGGCAATGTCATTCGCCAATGAGCATGCCGTGGGGATATACTATTTCCTTGTGGACGCTCGCACTGACTTGAAACGGATGGGACGCAAGTTCTAAATCCAACAAAAATTCAACATACCGAGTAAGGCTGTTATCCTCACTCCCTTTAATGTGCGGCGCAGTCAGCGATAGAGGATTAAAGATAGTTAATCCGACATACAAGACATTCAGTCAGTTAGGCTGTAACTCACCGATAAAAAGGTGGTTACAGCCTAATTTGCGATTAGGGGGTTCGTACACTTGACCGCACAAAATGAGTCAAATGAACGTAATTGTTGACCAATAGTTGACCGATTTCCAAAGGGCTGTTTACCAAGTGTTGACCAAATGTTTACCATCGCAAATTAGTGAGAATCAGAGAAATATCAACCATTAAATAAACATCAATATGGCAAACTTCAAGGCGTGTGTACGCCGCCCCCGTAAAGATGGATTTTGGCAGGTCTATATCAGAGTGACCCACAGACGCAGTGTCGGATTCATCAAGACAGACAAGATGGTCACGAAAAAGGAACTGACCAAAGATAACGAGATTAAGGATCCGTTTGTGCAGAGATACTGCGCAGACCTCATTATCCGATACAACTCCCTGCTCAACACAAAGGAGTACCACGGATGGAGCGTCAATCAAGTTATCGACTACCTGACCACAGAAAGCGATGACATCTGTTTCAGTGACTATGCGAGAATCCACATTGACCGCATGAAAAATCGCGGTCAAGAAAGAAACTCTCGCAACTACAAGTATGCAATCGGTAGCCTTGAATTTTTCCTTGGCACCAATCAAGTAATGTTTTCGCAGCTTACGTCAGCAGTAGTCAACAACTGGATTAAGACTTTGTCCGGCACTAAAAGAGCAAAGGAGCAGTACCCTGTGTGTCTGCGACAAGTATTCAGAGCTGCCATCGAGGAGTTCAACGACTATGATACCGGTGTTCTTCGCATCAAAACAAACCCTTGGATAAAGGTGAAGATACCCGGAGCAGACAGCACAACCAAACGCGCAATCTCCCCTGAGGCTTGCCGTGAGTTTTTTGCGGCTCCGCTTCCGGAAACGAAGCAGGTAGAGCCATTGTCCGAACTTGGTAGAGATGTTGCCATGTTGGTATTATGCCTTGGGGGCATCAATACCGTTGACCTCTACAACCTCAAGAAGGAGGACTACCGAAATGGCTGTATCTGCTACAACAGAGCCAAAACAAAGGGAAGCCGTAGAGACCACGCCTATATAGAGATGCGCGTGGAGCCTGTATTGCAACCCTTGTTTGAGAAGTACAAAACGGCAGATGATGACCCTTATCTGTTCAACTTCCACAATCGCTTCTCTACATCAGACAGCCTCAATGCCAATGCTAACACCGGCATCAAGCAAATGTGCAAGAGCATGGGCATGAAGAAGGAAAACTACTACTGCGTCTATACGTTCCGCCATACCTGGGGAACGGTGGCGCAGAACGATTGCGGAGCCACAATAGCCGAGGTAGGCTTCGCAATGAACCACAGCCACGGACACACAGTGACCAGAGGCTATATAAAAATTGACTTCACCCCTGCGTGGGAGCTGAACGCTAAGGTCATTGACTTTATCCTGTTCAGCAAGGAACGCAGTAAGCAAGGCATCGCTAAGGACATAGACGAGTCGGAAGAAAAACTCTTCCGACTCTCTCCGAAGATGATGGTCTATGCCCGTGCTTACTACAAGGGTGAAGTACTTGCAGAGATTACCGACATCGGATTCGGCACCGTTGATGCAGTAATTTCAGCATTAGTCGAAAAACTGCCCGAGACTATCCCGACTCGCGCCGCTGTTCAGTTCCGCATCAAAAACGTAGATTCGGGACGTGAAGCCGTCTATGAGCGGACAAAAGGCAAAGGCTTTTAGTCCTCGACAATCGGGTAGAAAACGCCTTTAAGTAACTGCGACATACCGTTCTCGGTAAACGTCGCAGTTATTTTTTCGCAGATGTAGCGTTTACCTCGAATGAGGAAAACAGAGCGCACGTCAGGGATATTGTCTGCGATAAACTTAAAGGTCGTTTTCATCTTCGGCTCAATATTGTGCATAATCTGACCGCGCTTAATTTTGCGGTCGTTAATGCGCATAGAGAAGTGAACGTAGGCGAAGTTACTCCAGTCGTCGGCTATCGCGATGTCCTCGACATTGGGATAAGGGAGATGGTTGCCAACAAAATGGTTGGATCCATCGAACCAGCCGACATAAATGCGGTCGTAGTATTCAGCCTTTTTCTCCTTCTCCCCTGCGGCGAGCGAGGAAACCGTGTGCGTCTGCATGAACGGGTGGTCGCTATCGTCCTCGCTCGTTGTGTTGTTATCTTCATCATAAGCGGAGAAGGAAAGAAAAAGCACTCGACCGTATTTATCCTCGGTATCGTCTATCCATGCCGGGACGAACTCAATCTCGACTTGGTCGGCTTCTTCATCGTCATTGGCGATGCGTCCCCCAAAGAGATTTACAGGTTGTAGTCGGCATTTGTAGAGATAGTAGACATAGATACGTCCGACACGCTGCTCTATCTGTATTCTACGACTGACGGCGCGGATAACGAAGTAAGCGTCGCAGTCCTCGGCATAAAGCAACTTGTCGATATTATCGTTGCGGTAGTGTTGCCCTTTCCATGAGGCATAACCTTTATTCGCCTGTAAAAGCTCTGTCAGTGATTTGTAGCGCACAATACGATTCTGCCAACCTTTGATGAACCAGTCGCAAGAGTAGAACTTCCACATTTCGTGGTCGCAGTCTTTATAGACAAGATTTTTGGATTCCAGATACTCGCAGCGGTCTTCATCCACCTTGACCTCGGTAGAGTGTTCTTCGACCACATCTTCAAGACACTCCGGGCGTTTATCAGCAAGAGTGGCTTGGGTAAAGGCAAAGCTGATGCGCTTGCCTCGATGGTCGAAGTCAAACTCACCACCGAGGAATAATTCAAGTTTCTCAAAATACTCCTCGACCGTCCAATGCGGCAGAGCATTTGCGAATCCTGGCATATACCACGCATGAGGGAGAGTGTTGCAGATGAGAAGATACTTGTATTCCTCCACTTCCTCCCATTTGGAGAAGTTGGCGGTATAGCCGACTGCCTCACAAATCTTTCGTGTGATGTGGAGAAGATAAGGCTGCCACGACAAGCCAGTACACTTCTCGGTATTCCATTCAAAGTGCCCCTTGTTTTGCACAGCGTCATCGACAACATATTCGGCAAGATTCTGAATATTGCCCGAATAGTCGTTGACCTACGGCAGAGCCACATACTTGCATCCGTAGGTCTCAGGGTACCAGGCAGTGCGAGGCTTTATACCGGAAGTTGACGTTGTGGGCGGTGCCCCAAGGTCAAGTTCATTGATATAGACCTTATCGAAGGTCTTATCGAAGTTCTGCTCCGAACGTCCTTCGAGGAACTGGGTCTTGACCTCTGTCTCGGATATTTCGGTGATAGTGATTGAGCCGAACTTATAGAAGCCCTTGTCTCTTATCTCGCAGTCGAAGATAACCTTTTGCGCCACGACATCAGCACGATTGATGTGGCCGAAGATAGCGATGTTTTCCGGGCAACCTTTCAGCGGAAAGGTAATTGTGAGGGTGTAGCCGTCACTGCCCGAAAACATACGGTTCTCTGAGACGAACTCGAACGACGTGCCTTTTTTCAAGGCCGCAAGTTGGTTGTTGACGTAGATTTGCATAAAAAGCACCTTTGCAGTGGTTTCTGCAAAGGTGCTCATATATCATATATTTCCAAAAGACGCTATATTCTCTTATGGTAGATGTCTAATATATCTTTCATCATATCTAAAGTCAATTCTGCTTGATGAAATATGCCTTTCGTCATATCGTAACTCTGAGTCAATACATTAACTTCTCCTTCAGACCATTCTCTGGCAATCATCATAGCAATAAAAAGTCGTTGCTTAGATTCTATGAGTTTTTTTGTAGATTCCAGATTATCTCTGTATGCATCATACATACGACTGTACATTCTATACATATCTCTATCACAGTCATGGTGATATATATTCATTTTCATGTCTTTAATCTGAGAGTTTACATCTTGCGTAAATATTTTTAAATCAGTATTAAGGACATACACCTCATATGACATCTTAATATAGTCGATTTGGTGAGTCAGAGAATCTACCTTTACAGATAGTTCCTCTATTTTAGACTCCGTATTTGTTTGCGCCTTAGAGTCAAAAGGGAAAACAAATAAGACGGAAATTATGACAATATAAATTAAACGTATCATGTTAAAATTTTTCACAAAGATACGAATTATTTTCGTGATTTAGGTGATTTATTTCGCATAAGTCTGTCGTATTCGTCCTGTGCCTGTTGTATGCCGTGATCGCCGGACACAGTGTTCACGGTAACAAACGGCTCGTTCAGTCGGTCTGCGAGTTGGCGCATAGTTGCAGCATACTCGCTGTTCTGCTCGACAACGACAGTTGGAGGCGCTGACTGAACGACAACTGGAGCTGCGGCAGGTTGAGAGGCAAGCACCATAGGAGCGGTGATGCTCCGCGATACATCGGCGGCGGTCAGTGAGCCGATGGTATTGGTGCGCTGGGCGTAATCGAGGGCTTCCAACAATGGGCGGGTCTGCGGATTGTTGACGAGTTTTTGCGAGGCAACCCATTCGCCAGCATGGACTACGCCAACGGCTTCGTCCTTGCGTCCGGGAGGGGTAAAACCGCCCTCCGAGTAGCCCTGCGCCTCTGAAGCCTGTTGCTGTTTTTTGATAGTCGCGATTTGCATAGCACCTGCGGCGACCGCCATAGCGGCGGCGATGGGAGCCAAAATGTAGCCGATGACAGGAACCTGAGCGGCGGAGCCGTAAGCGTTCAGGGCGTTGGTCGCGGTCTGCGCCACGGCCTGTATTACCTGCATCGCGAACTGTTTACGGGAGGCATCCGACTTGATTTTGGCAATCTCCTTCTCTTTCTGCTTCTCGGCTTTCTTGACGCGGTAAGAATTACCCTCGGCAAGCTCGATTTCCCGGTCATACTTCTTCTCGGTCTTGGCAAGTTCAATGTCGGTACAGGCTTGCATATATGCCGACGCCTGCTGCATACCGGCACTCATGACGGCAAAGACCGACGATGCGAGAGCGGCAAGACGTGTGGCCCAGTTGCCGCCGTCTTCCTCCGTAGCGTTGAAGAAGTTCTGCCATGCCTCGTAGATGTCGAGAAGCTGATTGGTTTCGGTAGAACCGAATTGCCGGATGCCGTCGAGCGACTTCTTCCGATAGTTTCGCTCGATGCGGGCCTTTGCTTCTTCATACTGCTTCTTGTCGATGATGCCCTGGTCATAGAGCGACTTGATAACCTCCATGTCGCGCTTCATCGCGAGAGACTGCTGTTCCGCCGATCCGGACTGCGGTTTGGCGGACTCAGGCATATATTCAGTGGCATACTTCTTTTTGAGGTCGGCCTTGGCACGTTGATACTCGTCCTCTGATATCAACTGTTTCTGATGGGCTTCCTCCAAAAGGTCGAGTTCGAGGTTGAGCCTTTGCGAAGCCTCCTGATACTCGTACCGCTTCTTCCACTCTGCGATGCGCTGAGCCAAAAGTTTCTGACGGCGAAGCTGCTCCGCGCTCTCGGCCTGTTCAATCTGCACCTTGTAGTTGTGCCATTCCTCGGAAGCCTGATTGTAGGCGGCTTGCATCTTTTTGAGATACTTGACCTTTATCTCGAAAAGCCGTTGCTGCAAGGCTTCCTCCTTGCCGTAGAGCGCGTTGCCGGGCGTGTAGAAGTCCATCTGCGCCTGTGTTTCCTCCACCTGCTGCATACGCTTGGCTTCCTCGACTTTGAGCGCGGCGTTCTTTTTGAGCCATGCGGCTTCATAGTCGGCTTTCTTCTTCAAGAGTTCCTGATAATCCTCGTCCTCGGTGAGATTGAACTGCTTGTAGACAGCCTCGCGGTCTTCAAAGTATTTCAGTTCAATCTCGTGCTTGCGAAGAAGGAAGTCAGACCATGACTTCAAGCCGTTGGAATAGTCGCTGACATTCTGCGCCGTATCGCTCTCCCACGTTCCTTTGGTAGCGTTGAGAGCTTCCTTGAAGTCCTTGCGTGCCTTGATGGCGGCTCGTCGTTCCTCCGCTTCACGCGCCTTGCGGTCTTTATCGGATTCATAAGGAGTGAAATCATCGAGCGTGAAGTCGGGATTACCAGCGACCGGGTCGACATTCGGGGTCTGTATTACCGACAAACGCGCTTGTGCCTCGGCGAGAAAATCTCGCAATTCGGCGGCATTGAGGT
This sequence comes from uncultured Muribaculaceae bacterium, assembly GCA_947174635.1. Lineage (GTDB taxonomy): Bacteria > Bacteroidota > Bacteroidia > Bacteroidales > Muribaculaceae > JAGBWK01. Next base: position 5,658 of record CAMWJS010000036.1, on the reverse strand, counting down.
TCTTGACTTCGGGCTGTGGCCCGTCAATACCGATAACGACGCGCCCACCCTGCCCGGCATTGACTTTCGGTTCAATATCTTCAATCAGACGGCGCAGGTCTTGCTCCGTATATTTGGCGAGAGCATTGTTCTCTCGCTCGATGTCAGCGATAGCGGCCATCGTATCATTATACTCTCCCTGCTGCTCTATCATCTCATTAACGATATTGACAGGGTGGTCTGCCATGCCGTTTGCTTGCCACGAGTTCCCCTTGATGGCTTGGAGTTCAGCCACAAGGTCAGCGGTCAGTGTTCCTGTGGTTTCCAACTGGAACACAACCTGATTCGTAATTCTTGTAGCCTCGCGGAAAGATTTACCCTCGTTCTGCAACGATTCGAGCAATCGTGCAGCCTGTGTCTTGAACGCCTCCGAGTGGACTTCATCTGCATTTTCACGGGCAGTCTGAATAGACCGCTCCTTTGCGGCGATACGCGCAGCGGCGGCAAGCCGCTTATACGCTTCGGTGAGGTTCGTAATCTCTCCGCGCTCGTTGACAAGCCCTTTGAGATACTTGCCGTACTGCTTGATAATCTCGTCCTTGACGTTCTTGTACTCCTTTGTGCCTTTCTTGGCGGCTTCGAGTTTGCCGACAAGAGAATCAATATTGCGCATTTCCTTACGGTATTCCTCGGATAAAGCGGCTGCGGTGTTCCGGGCTTCGCGCATCTTCTTCGTATATTCCGAAGTCCTGTCGATAAGCGACCTGATGGCGATAACGACGGCGGCAATCACCGAGAGGATAAGCCCGAATGGATTGGCCTTTACAACGGCATTGAGAAGGCGCATGGCGTGAGTGGCCGCGCCTATTCCCTGTGTAAAGGCGAGCACAGCTATACGTCCGAGGATTAAGGCCGTGCGGTATGCCGTCATAACGGCCTTACCGATGCCGACAACGGTATTCCACGCGATTGTTGCGGTCTTTACGAGAAGCAGCCACGAGTAGTAAGTGCCGATAACCAAGATAAGATTGCCGATAGCCTTTCGATGCTTGATAAGGAAATCGACAATCACGTTAAGTACACGCATGAAAGCCGATGATGAAGTATATATGTGCTTCATCAGCGGATATAGTTTTTCTCCGAGTTCGATTGCAAGCTCGCCCACGCGCTTACGCGCCTTGTCGATGGCGGCTTGCACCGTATTGTTGAAGATGGCATACTCGTTGGAGGCCGAAGTTCCCTCGCGGAACGCCTCGGAAGCCTCGCCCAACTGCCATTTGAGAAAATCCAAATGGCTCGACAGGTTCGACAGAACACTCGACACACGGGCACCGTCCAGTCCGAGGTCTTGAAACAGAGGCGACAATACGGCGAGAGCCTTGTCCTCGCCAAGTTTGCCGAGAGCTTCGAGAAACATCATAACGCCCTGCGTTGTGCTCTTGTTGAGAGTTTCGATGAAGCTGTTTGTTTCAAGTCCTACCTTTCGGGCCATCTCCGCAGGCTTCTTGAACAATTCCATTATGGTACGCTGCAAGGCCGTTGCCGACATCTCCACCTTTTGACCGTGAGCGTCCAAAGTGGCGGCAAAAGCCATAATTTCAGGAATTGTCATTTTCGCCGTCGAGCCGATGCCGGCCATACGCTGCGCAAATTCTACGATAAAAGGCTTGGCGGCGGTACAGTTCTGCGAGAGATGGTTCACCGTCGAGCCAATCTTCAACATCGAATCCCTCACGCCATACATCTGCTCCATACCGAAGATATTACTCAACTTGGCGATGGTCTGCGTTGCACCTTCTCCGAGGTCAACGAGAGCCACGTTGATAATCGAGGCTGCTTCGACATACTCCTTGACCGAAGCCACGGTATTGTAGCCGAGGCGACCGCCCTCCTGGGCGAGAAGGTTCAACTGCTCGCGGGCAAGACGAGTGTCCATGCCCTTGAAGATCTCGTTGAGTTCTTCAACCTCGGCGGCGGTCATTCGGGTGTACTTGATGGTGTTCGCCATCTGTTCCTCCATGTCGGCGTAAGACTGCACAGCCTTACGTCCGGCCATGACAAGCCCGGTCACGGCGGCGGCAAAAGCCATGATTGCGGTCTGCGCGTTGTTGAGCCACGTGTTCATTCTCGCCCACAAGGATTTTTGTGTGGCGAGAGTGGCGTTGACCTTTTGCAGTTCAGCCTTGACACGTTGTATTTTGGCAACGTGCGCTTCCCACGCGGCGGTGCCGCGCTGTATGCCGTTGAGTTGCTGTTGGAGAAGTTTGAGAGCCTTGTTCAGTTCCTTTGGAGAAGCCTTGTCGAGCCTACGGAGAGTTTGGTCGACGGAAGCCGACGAGCCTTTAAGCTGCTCCATCATACGCTGTGTGGATTTAAGCTCACGTTGAAGTTTCTTCATCGTGGCTTTGTCACCGGCACTTGCAGCCTTGGCAAGCTGCCGTTCCAGACGGCGGGCATCTTTTTCGAGCTGCGACAGCATCTTCTGTGCCTGTTTGCCGTTCACGGAGAGAACGACATTGGCGGTAGATGTATAATTAGCCATAATTCCTTGGTGTTGAATACGATATTTGTCAGTTGTTCCTGCAAATATCGCCACGGCTTTTTGTAGGCGAAAAGACGGTAAAACACTCACTATCCGCTTGAAAAGGGTTGGTGTCGGCAAGGAACAGTGCCGACAAAGGGTGTAGTGTCGTAGGAGGAACTGCCTCGACGGGAGGGTGTCGGGAAGGAACGAACCGACCTTGATTTTCAGGGGCGAGCCTGATGCTCGATGGGTCCCGTGAAAATCAAGCGTAAAAATTTGACTTACAGGCAAATTTGTGGCATCGGCGCGGGTCCCGGCTACAAAATGTTCCAGTTTGTAGTGGGTTGCCGATGCAAAACGGCTGTGCAGCAGACGTTTGGGGGTTACGGGGGCTTGCCCCCGTAGGGGCTTTGCACACCCCCCACCGCGCTGACGCTCGTTTTTCTCTCGCCCCCTCGCTCCCCCTCGCTATATGCAGAGCCGCCCCCACGGAACGCCCCCATTGCGCGGTAAAATCGCTGCCGTGTGCGTGGAAATTCCGCTTGCGAATTTCAGCGCATACGACAGCACCGCTCTCCCTTGACGCAGATACACTTATCAAGTCGAGGGGCTGAACGTGGCGATGGGCGGTGATGACGATGTGGCGCGTAGCGGAGGTGAACGAGGGCGAAGGAGCGCAGGGAGCTTGGAGCAAACAGCACAGAGGGGTGTCGCATAACTTGTGGAGCGACAGGCAATCTCTAAAATCCGCTTGCGGTTTGAGAGTTTGCCGACCCCTCCGTGCCGTGAGCCGGAGGCTGCTCGAAGTGATTGCAGCGGTCGCCATCGTTGCCGGAGTGTAGTTAGTGCATCGTCGCACCGCCCATCGGGGCTTGGGGCGGGGTCAATGCCCAGGGCTTGGAATGTAGGCGGCTACTTCTCCTGTGGGTGGGTGGAATGTGGCTGACAGTATGGCTCCGGGGCATTGGAGAAAGGAACGCAGCAGTCCGTTATCGACAGCTCGGAAAGGCAAGCGGAGGTTTCGGGTTGGCAGCGGAACTTGTGGAGCCGCCAAAGAGAGTTTATGACCGTAGGCGCAGACATACGCGCCCGACACCGTGACGAAGGAGCGGTGTCGGGGTAAAGCGGAGGGCAAGCAGACGGGCGTAATCTCTCGCCCCGAAGACCGCAGCGGTCGCTATTCACAGGGAGGAACGACCCGTGAACAGCGATGCTCGGAGTTGGCGATAACTGGGAGTGCAAGCGACTGACGTAATGAGCGGTCAAAAGCCATAGCAAAAGCCACATTCTTTGCGTAGCAAAGCGGCAGAGCCGATTACCGGGTGGGGTCAATATCATAGCCGACTACATACCTGCCCTTGGCGAATAATGTAGCGAGTGCCACCGGCGAATTTCCGTGCGTTCATCAGTCCTCTATCGGGTGGGAGGTTGGCGGCAGATGGCGGCTCGCGCCGATTGGAGAACGGAGTGCAGATGCCTGTCCTTACAAGTCGGAATGGCAAGCGGAGGTGTCGGGTTGACAGCGGAGTGAAGCGTGCCAACACCACGACGAAGGAGTGGTGGCGGCGTAAAGCGAGAACGTAGCCGTCAAAGATAGTTTGTAAACGCAGGGAGCGGAGCCGTAGCAAACCCGCAGCGAGCGAGGGAAGTTGCGGATGTCGTAGCGAGTGGAGAGCACAATCTATCGCCCCGACGACCGCAGTGTTTTTTAGTCGTAGGGAGGCACGACCCACGACCAAAAATGCTCGGACTTGGAAGGATGTAGGCATCAATCGCAGTACGGAGTGAGGTTCGTGTAAGCTGACATTTGCCACCAACCGGGAGGGTCGGAAAAGATGAACGCGAAAAATCAAACGAGCCACCCTGACGGGCAACTCGTTTGACCAACTTATGAATTTTCGTGCCAACGAGAGCAGAGTTACGCTCGCGTGAACTATGCCGAGTGCAGCCGAAAATGCGCTTGCGAAAAAACTTCTACTATCGGAGTGAATGATAATTAGCGTTTTCGATAGAAAACGTAGATTAAGCAGCCTATCACAAGTATTGTGATGATGGCTACCGCTGTGCCGTTAGGCGGATTATACAGGCGCGTCGTAGCGGTGTGTTCTGTTGAAGCCGCGGCGGCGGATTGATGATAGGCCACCGTATCGAGCTGATTGTAGGCTTCAACGCTATCTCTATGAACACGCCGCTTATCTATCACGCGCCCTTTGGTTGCCGTCAGGCGAATAATCTCCGGGGCTTCGGCGTATTCCACAGGCCGCTCGATATTGATTTTCAGGGTATCGAAGCTAAAGTCAATATGACGCATGGCACTGTCAATCACCGCGATTGTGCGGTGATGTTCGGAATGAGCGAGCGAGTCGGTTTTGACCGATTGGCTCGCCACCACATTTTTTTGCGACTTGCACCCGACAAGGGCGCAGGTCAAGAAAAGGATAATCAGCGACCGCATAGCTCCGGCTCTTTTTGAACGTTGAACGAGGGGCAAGCCTTTGCGGCGAACTCGTTGTGTCCGTGGACGGTTGCCGACGGATAGCTCGCCTTTAACTCGGCAACGAGTTTTATAAGCGCAGCCCTCTGCGCCGGGGTGCGAGTGTCTTTGGGCGTTTTGCCATCGGCGGCACAGCCTCCTATCAGACAAATACCGATAGAGTGAGCGTTCTGCCCAGTGGTGTGTGCACCGACCTGTTCGATGGGTCTGCCCTTGTGGATAGAGCCGTCGCGATAGATAACGAAGTGGTAGCCGATGCAACGGAAGCCTCGCTGACGATGCCATAGGTCTATCTGTTGGACGGTGAAATCCTTGCCCTCCGGCGTGGCCGCGCAATGGATAATGATTTTGTCAATTGTCCTCATGGGGTTGTGTATTATGTGATTGATTGGAATTGTCAGACTGGCGGTGCCCGTACTGGTAATGATATTTCATTCCGAACACTGCCCCCGCGAATGTCAGAATCTCGCCGAAGGCGATAAGAACTGAATTATGGATTTCGCCGGGTGGCGGTACGATAAAACCTGCTATGAGCAGACCGCAGCCAACGACAATAAGAAATATGGCGGCGAGCAACTGAATTGTTGGCTTATGTTTGCGAATTTCCATTGTAAAGTATTGTGTATGTGGAGGATTATTTGTAACTTTGTGTACTTGATAA
>CAMWJS010000035.1 GCA_947174635.1 uncultured Muribaculaceae bacterium | reverse complement strand
CGACTGAAAATTAAGTGTTTAATAGCATGAATTTAATTTTTGTCATCTACTAAACAGTTACTTATAATTCTATAAACGAATCAATGCCGTCATAAGTATATTCCGACTCAGTTAATATTTCAAAAAGCGGCCGGACGCACCGGCAAACTATTGGCAGATTTTCACTTTCATTTTCTTCCCGTTGACACGTAGTGTCAGTTTCGGATTGGAAAACTGCGTGTCATGCGGGAATGTCAAAGTCACTACGGCAACTCCGTCACGCATATCGGTTTTCTCTGACTTTGCCTCATATTTTTTGCTTCCGGTCGACAGCACCGCCTCAGTAACCATATATTTGTCCCCGGCCTTGTCATCGACCAATACTATCGTCACCTTATCATCATAATTGTTAAAACCGTGACAACGGGGTTTGGCGTATGTCGTTGCGGCAACTTTCAGGCATATAATCACAAAGATAATCTTTTTCATTTTCGTATTCAGTTTTTTTATTAATAAAATATTTCAAATACCGGTTATCAGCGGCCGGCTGCTGTTGATGTATCCACATTGGCATTAACGTTGACGAGCTTGTTGGCGCCACGTTTCTGACGTCCCCACTGCACATTGTAGCTCACGCTGACAAACGGCATCGGAGCCATGTCGACACGCAGGTGCGACTCATTGGCATTGTACTTGTTGAATGAACGCGATCCCTGGTCATATTTGGTGAAGGGGCAGAACACTCCCGCCGTAAACTCCCAGTTCTTCAGATTATATCCGAGCGACACCATCGAATATGTCTCGCCCCATGATATTTTCTCACCCCACAGATTGGATTGCTCCTTTCTGTATTGCACGAGCAGCGTAAATCCATAATGCTGCGCCATCGCCGTCACGTCGCCGCTCCAGTTGTGATTGTAGTGTCTGTAACCATTGCCCCTCATCCTTTCTGCCTTATACTGTAGAGTGCCCGATACCATAAGCCAGTCAGGTATCACCTCCACCTGAGGCGAGAGATAGAATGCAAGATTCTGCAACCCACGGCTGTTTTCATACGATGTCACCAGACGGTCGCCCTCCCATTGCAGATACGGAGTGATGGCGTCGGGCGACGTGAACGCCCTTATGCCGAAACTTCCCATCACCCTCGGCAACATGAAATTATAGCGGAACGCGAGCATGTAGGACGACGATGTCTTGAGCGACTGATTGCCTACCGTCCATTGAAAACCGTCGGTCTGTTGCGCCACCGGATTGGTCTCTGCAAGCGACGGCGACGACTGCCACGATGAAAACCCGAGGCGGAACTGGTGTGACTGGCTCAGACCATACGTTGCCGTAAACTGCGGACGCAGGTTCCAGGTGTTGTTCCCCTCCCCTGTCTCGCGGAATCGGAATGAAGTGTACTGCGCTCCCAGCCCCGCCGTCAACGTCACTTTTCTGATACGCTGGAAATATTCGGCAAAGAAATACACCTTGTCCTGGCGCTGATGAAACACCTCGTCGCCGAGATTTTCATACGTCGAGCGGTTGCGGTTGGCCGTATACGATGCCCCGGCCGTAAATTTCGAGTATTTCCAGCTTTTGATATAATCGGCCTCGATGCCGTATGCCTGATTGCAGTCCTTAATTGATGTATTGACATCGGTAAGCAGATTCCCGGACATAGGCTCACGCTCGGTATACGAACTGACAGTATGCCCATCATAGAGCGACGCATTGAAATCGACCGCCAGCACCTGCCCGTGGCTGAAATGCTGCTCCAGATAAGCCGACAGACTCGGCGTGAAACCGGTGCGACGGTTGTATTGGCGCAGATGGATATCCTTCTCGCCATTGCTCAGCGACAGCAACCCCTCGTACATCGCGCCCTCCGGCCAACGCTTGAAACCGTTCAGCTCCACACGAAACACCGTTGTGTCGGGCTTGATATAGCTGTAATCGACCTGCAGATTGCCCGACGTATCGTCAACATAGCCGTCGACAGGCGTTTCCGTGCGTGTCAGCGACTCTCCGTCGGGAAACGTGAACGTCTCCGTATAATCCCTGTGCGAATGAACCTTATTTGTCAGTTTGCCGTGCGCGCTCACTCCCCATTGCGACCGCCCGTTGTTGAATTTGAGCGACGCGCCGTAATTTCCGAACGCCGAATTGAGCGACGGCATAGCCGAAGCCATCAGCGAGCCACCAAGCGTGGGGTTCGCGACAATGAAATTGACCACTGCATTCGCTCCGTTATATCTCAGTCCCGGATTGTCAATCCACTCCACACGCTTGATAGTCTCGGGCAACAGGTCCCTGACCTGTTCCACCGTGGCAAGACGCCCGTTGATGCGGACCTGCACCGACTGTCCCGACGAGGATATACTCCCCATCACATCATTGACTGTCACCGTAGGTATCATCAGATTTCTGAGCAGGTCCATTCCGTTTTTCGACGCCTCGACAGCACTCTTCGAAGGTATGAACATATCGCTGTCAGCCTTCCGTATCACCTTCGGAGCCTGCACCACGATTTCACCCAATTCCTTCCCATTGATAGTATCGGCCGGCTCATTCTGAGCAAAGGACACATTTCCGCAAACTACTGCTGTTGCCGTTGCAACCAAGATTTCTTTTAACATAAACATCGGATTTTAATGATTCATAAACTATGCCACTCTCGGGTGGGCTTCCGATGCAAAATTATGTCCAAACCTATCTTAACGCCAAATATAAAACTCTTAATACTCCACTCATAACACCCTGACAATCAACAGTAATTCATTCCAAAGTTCTTAATACGACACTCTCTGACCTAAATACACCTTAACAGGCCATGTCTCGGCGGAGAAAGGCTACGATATCCTCCTTATCCGCTAAGTGGAGTTTGCGGCGGATTGATGATTTTCGCACGTAGATTGTGGCCGTGGTCTGCGAGGTGATGACAGCAATTTCCTTTGTCGAAAATCCGGCCACCATCAGCACTATTATCTGTATCTCTTTCTCGCTAAGATCGCTTCCGTATCGTTCCTTAAGTCTTGAATGGAATCCGGAGTAGAGATTGTCGATTACACCGTAGAGATTCTGCCAGTTGACCAGACCGTCACCTATCTCGGCATCAATCGACGATATGCGGCGGAGCATCTCGCGGTTCTGCTCTGTCGGCGTCTCGGCCACCATCTTGACGATGCCGAGCTGCTGAAGCATAGCCCGCCGCAATGTCTCATTGCTTTCGGCCGATGTATCGGGGATTGACTTGAGGTCGTCGACCATCTTCTGCAACGCTTCGGCGCGTTCCTCGCTCTCAAGCTGACGACGGCGCCGCTGCCTTACCATCCACACCAACGTCACCGTCACCACAAGGCTCACAAGAATGATGACAAGTATCACAATCGTCTTGCGCTTGCTCTCAGCTTTGAGCGCAAGCGAACGCTGCTCGTTCTTCAGCGCGCTTCTCTCCGACTCCCACTGCGAAGCCTGCATGCGGTTGAAATGCTTCTGACGGCGGTTGATGTTCTGAGCTGTCAGACGCATGGTCAGTCTGTCCTCGGCGATATAATCAGCCATTGTGTGCAGCAAGTCGCTGTATGTGCGATAATAACTATCGTTATTGGCATCCGAGGCCGCGATGCTGTCAGCGATGTCAAGTTCGCGTATCGCCAACGCGTGTTCCCCGCGATTAAAACGATTTATGGCTCTTAACAGGTGACGCACCGTAGCCGCGCTATTGCCCGGATCGGGAACTTTACGGAATATCTCGTCAATGGCACGGTCACTCTCCTCATGCCGTCCCGCTTCCGACAGAAGTTGCGCACGTTCCATTTCAAAAGCGAACCACTTGTCGCCGAAATTATTGGTTCTGGCAAACTCTATAAGCTCGTCGAGCAATACAAGCGCCGTGTCATACCGGGCGGCATATTCATAACTCTGGCAAAGCATATATTTTGCTTCGGCACGACGTAAAGAGTCCGTCTCGAGCTCGACAAGATGTAAGGCCGGGGCAATGTTATCATCCCCTTCATATTGAAGCGACCCGAGCAATACCCTCATCCGCAGCGGTTCGACGAGTATGGAGTCGGGGACATCTTTAAGATCGGCCAAAGAATCGAGCATTGCAGTAGCGCCCGCCGCATCGCCCGTCCAGAACTTATGCAAAGCGGTCAGCGAACCGCTCCTGACGTCTTTTATCCGATCCTTTCCGCTGTAGTATTCATGCGCCATGCCTATAAGCGAGTCTCCCACCATAGAACGGTCGAGCAGAAGATGCGCCTGAGCCTGCAGATATGCATATTTCGCCCGCAGAGAGTCGTGACGCAGATCAGCGACATCAATCTCATCAAGCAAATTCAGCGCACTGTCCACACGTCCGGCCTCTATTCCGCGTTCCACCTCTGCAAGTACACGGTCAAAATGCCGCTGCGAACGACCACAGGCCGACAGCACTATCACAGCTGTCACCACTGCCATCGGGAGCAATCTACACAACTTTGTCATGGTCACAATTATTAAAAAAGGCCGGGCAAGTCCGAGATGTCTGACTTGTCCGACCCTTTCGGATATTCTGTTAAAATCTTATTTTACTGCTGCCACGAGAGTTTCGAGAGCAGTTTCGATGTTTGAAGCATCCTTGCCGCCGGCCTGGGCGAAACCGGGCTGACCGCCGCCGCCACCCTTGATGGCCTTGGCTGCCTCGCGTACCATTGCCGATGCGTTAAGGCCACGGGCCACAACATCATCTGCCAGCATGACAGTCAACAGCGGTTTGCCGGCCACGTCGGTGGTCGCCGCAACAAACGCCGTGCCCTCGGGCTGCATCGAACGTATGGCAAACGCAACGTTCTTCACTACGTCCGGGATACGTACTCCCGACAGAGTCATCAGCTTGATGCCGTTGACATCGGTAGCCGAAGCTATCAGATTCTTGGCGATAGTGTTGACGCGTTCCTGCATATATTCCTGAGCCTGCTCACGCAGCTGGGCGTTCTCCTCGATGGCTTTCTTGATGGCCTGAAGCACATTGGGCGCGTTGTTGAACATCGCGGCCATCTGACGGAGCATCTCGGCCGTATCGTCGATTGATTTCTCCACCTGAGCGCCTGTAATCGCCTCAATACGGCGGATACCTGCGGCAATCGAGCTTTCCGACACGATTTTAATCATACCGATGTTACCGGTGTTGTCGACATGCGTACCGCCACAAAGCTCTACCGATTCGCCGTAGCGTATCACACGAACCTCGTCTCCATATTTTTCACCGAACAAAGCCATGGCACCCATCTTCATCGCGTCGGCGATGGGGACATTGCGGTGCTCGTCGCGTGCGATAGCCTCGCGCACCTTTTTGTTGGCGAGCTTCTCTACCTTAGAGATTTCCTCGGGTGTCATCTTCTGGAAATGCGAGAAGTCGAAACGGAGCACATCAGGCGACACGAACGAGCCCTTCTGCTCTACGTGCGTGCCGAGCACTTCGCGGAGCGCTTCATGCAGAAGGTGGGTTGCGGTATGGTTGCACGATGTTGCCTGGCGGGCCTCCTTGTCAATCGAAGCTACGAATGTTGCTGCCGGATTTGAGGGAAGCGTCTTTGTAAGATGCACACCGATACCGTTTTCACGCTTCGTATCGTATATCTCCACAGTCTCGTCGCCGCATACAAGCGTACCGCGGTCGCCGACCTGTCCGCCCATCTCGGCATAGAACGGAGTCGTCGCAAGTATTATCTGATAAAATTCCTGATTTTTCTGTTTGATTTTACGGTAACGGAGTATGCTGGTCTCAGCCTCGGTCGTGTCGTAGCCGACAAACTCCTGCTCGCCTTCGTTTACAGTCACCCAGTCGTCGGCCTCAACGGCGGCGGCGCTGCGTGCACGCTGCTTCTGCGCAGCCATCTCGGTGTCGAACTCAGCCTGATTGAGAGTCATGTCGTTCTCCTTGAGTATGAGCTGAGTGAGGTCGAGGGGGAAACCGTAGGTATCATAGAGGATGAATGCCTCCTTGCCTGAGATTTCAGAAACGCCATTGGCCTTGGCCTGAGCTATAGCATTGTCGAGCAGGCGGATACCATTTTCAAGCGTGCGCAGGAACGAGTCCTCCTCCTCTTTGATGACCTTCATGATAAGCTCGCGCTGCTTTGCGATTTCGGGATAAGCCTCGCCCATCGACTCGATAAGAGTGTCGATGATACGGTACATGAACGCAGAGCGCTGACCGAGGAACGTGTAGGCATAACGCACTGCACGGCGCAGGATACGGCGTATCACATAACCGGCCTTGGCATTGGAGGGGAGCTGAGAGTCAGCGATAGAGAACGCTATGGTGCGCACGTGGTCGGCGATAACACGCATCGCAACATCGACCTTGGCGTCTTCGCCATATTTCTTGCCTGAAAGCTCGGCAATCTTCGAGATGAGCGGAGTGAACACGTCGGTATCATAGTTCGAGGTCTTGCCCTGAAGAGCCATGCAGAGACGTTCGAAGCCCATACCGGTGTCGATTACCTTTGCGGGAAGCGGTTCCAGCGAACCGTCGGCCTTGCGGTTGAACTGCATGAACACAAGGTTCCATATTTCGATTACCTGCGGATGGTCATGGTTGACGAGGTCACGGCCGGCAATTGCGGCGCGCTCTTCGTCGCTGCGCAGGTCGATATGGATTTCCGAGCAGGGACCGCAGGGGCCGGTTTCGCCCATTTCCCAGAAATTGTCATGCTTGTTTCCGTTGATGATATGGTCGGCGGGAAGATGCTTTTCCCAATATGACGCAGCCTCGTTGTCGCGCTCCAGGCCATCCTCTTTCGAGCCTTCGAACACTGTGGCGTAAAGACGTTTCTGGTCAAGATGAAGCACATCGACAAGATATTCCCAGGCCCAGTCGATAGCTTCGGCCTTGAAGTAATCGCCGAACGACCAGTTGCCCAACATTTCAAACATCGTGTGGTGGTATGTGTCATGTCCTACCTCTTCAAGGTCGTTATGCTTGCCCGATACACGCAGACACTTCTGGGAGTCGGCCACTCGGGTGAATTTCGCCGCCTTGTTTCCTAATATAATATCTTTGAACTGGTTCATGCCCGCGTTGGTGAACATCAGCGTGGGATCGTCTTTGATTACCATCGGAGCCGAAGGAACAATCTGGTGTCCCTTTGTGCGGAAAAACTCCTTGAATGACTCGCGTATTTCTTTAGCTGTCAACATATTGAAAGAATAATGTATAATGTTGGGATATAAATTTGCATAAAATAATTAGCAAAATTACGCGTTTTTTGTTAAATTCGCAAATTGTTGCGGGTAATAGATTGCCGATTTATAAAAAGCTTCGTCTCTCCCCGACCATACCAAGCCGACACGCGATGAGAAAAAAAGTATACTACAGATATAATCCGACAAACGAAAGCTACGAGAGGGTCTACCCTTCCCGTGGCCAGCGCATCTGGGCCTGGACAAAATATCTCCTTGAGGGCATCGGCATAAGCGCGGCTATAATGATATCACTGTATATATGCATCGACCTGCCTAAAGAGAAACAGCTCCGCAAAGAGAACGAAGCCCTGCGCAACCGCGTAGACCAGCTCGACGACAGGCTCAACACAGCTATTGCCGTCATGGACAATCTTGCCGAACGCGACAATAATTTCTACCGTGTCATCATGCAGATCGACCCGCTCACGGCCCGACAGCGTTATGCCGGCCTGACACGCTTCTATGCCGGTGACATCAAAAATCTTCCCGACAAGGAAAAGCTCTCGGAAGTCACCTTGAAACTCGAACTCCTCGAACGTCAGGTCTACACGCAGTCACTGTCGTTCGACCGACTTGCCGAAGCATTCAACCTCAACAGCGACCGACTCTCGCATATACCCTCCATACAGCCGGTTTCGGAAGAGGACATGACACAGATGGCATCGGGCTACGGATGGCGCGTCGACCCCATATACGGCACATCAAAACATCACGACGGCATGGACTTTGCCGCACCCACAGGCACTTCGGTCTATGCCACCGGCAACGGAACAGTGACTGAGGCTGGCTGGAACAGCGGCTACGGCAACGCAATCGACATCAATCACGGCTACGGCTACACTACACGCTTCGCCCACCTGAGCGAAATCCTCGTCGCTCCCGGACAAAAGGTAAAACGTGGCGACCTCATAGGCAAAGTCGGCAATACCGGCAAGTCGACAGGTTCACACCTGCACTACGAAGTGCGGCTTAAAGGTGTGCCGCAGAACCCGGTCAACTATTATTTCCAGGACCTCACTCCCGAAGAATATGCACGCATGGTCAACGATTCGGAAAACGCCGGCCACGTAATGGACTGATATATCACCCGAAGCTAACTTATGGATAATATTGAAAAAAAATACTATAAGATCAGGGAAGTAGCGGAAATAATCGGACTGCCGGCATCCACTCTGCGCTTTTGGGAAAACAAATTCAAAATCATAAAGCCACACCGAAACGAGCATGGCACCCGGTTTTACACCCCCTCCGACATTGAAAATATTCGTCTTGTAGCTTTTCTTGTAAAAGAGAAAGGGATGAAACTCGAATCAGCCGAGCAACAAATCCGTCAAAACCACTCCGGCATATCGCGCAAAGTCGAGGCAATAGAAAACCTCAAGCAAATCCGCCTCAAACTCAAAACCATGCTCGACGCCCTCAACTCCCGCCGCCCGAACAAACCGCAATAAACCAAAGTTACTATTTTAGCTAAAATAGCTATCATAGAGGGTGTTGCAGAACTAAACTTTCCGCGGTTGAAAACCGCGGCTACTAAGCGCAGCATCCTGACAATCAGTAGCGCAGTAGCCGCGATTTTCAACCGCGGAAAGATAAGAATGAGTTCTGCAACACCCTCATATATACAAATACAAGAAGTCCCGGCATTGGATGCCGAGACTTCTTGTATTTGTATTGGAGATGATGATTAGCTGTTCTATTCCATGGCGTCGAATTCGACGGCTGCGTTGTCGGCTTTGGTGTTGGGGGCCTCAAGACCGTAATGGTGCTTGCGGTCGAGAGCTTTGAGTACGAGGCCGAAGATGAGAGCGAGAACACCGAACGATGCGAAGATGAGCATCGGAGCAGTATAGTTGTAGCTCAGCGGGTTGAACACATCGGTATTGGTCGAGGCAAGCACTCCGCCGATAACCATAGGAACAGCATAGAGGCCAATGTTCTGTATCCAGAAAATCACGGCGTATGCCGAACCAAGCAGTTTACCGTCGACAAGCTTCGGAACCGAAGGCCAAAGCGATGCAGGCACAAGAGAGAATGAGATACCGAGAAGCACAATGGCAAGGAATGCGATGACAATGCCGAACACGCCCATCGGCGACTGGATTTTCTCTACCACGAGAGTGAAATCGCGGTCAACGGCACGAGACTGCGCGAGCTCGAAGTTCGTATCCTTATCCTTAAGGAAGTTTGTTATTTTCTGTGAAGCAGCCTCACTGCGTTCTGCCTCATCCGC
This sequence comes from uncultured Muribaculaceae bacterium, assembly GCA_947174635.1. Taxonomy (GTDB): domain Bacteria; phylum Bacteroidota; class Bacteroidia; order Bacteroidales; family Muribaculaceae; genus JAGBWK01. The sequence goes on along the minus strand of CAMWJS010000035.1, from coordinate 16,978 downwards.
AATAGTCATGTCGGAAAAGGCTGTACGGGGATTGAACACCACCGACTCACCGACGCTCTTACCTGTAAATGCAGCGGCAACGTCATGATTGGCAAAGTTCTTGGGGCTGAACACAACATTGATGACAATTTCCTCGCCCTTTTCATTCAGGCTGGAGTCAATGACTTTACCTGATATGATGGAATTCTCAGCCACTACATTCTGGTCGCCGCCACGCAATGCAGGGAGACCAAGCGCAAATGTAAGGTGACACACAATCATGAGCAGTGCGCCGAATATAAGCATCGTGGCGCCTTTGCCCTTTTTGTCGAGATAGCGGCCGAGGAACGGGGTGATGGCAGCGGCACCGAGAGGGAACACTGTAAATATAGCGGCTGCCGACTCATCGGAGATGCCGAGGTTGCACTGGAGCATGTTGGCCGCATATTTCTGGAAGGGGAAGATTGCCGAGTAGTAGAGCACGCAAAGCAATGCCACGATCCAGAACACCTTCGATTTGAAAATATACTTGAGGTCGGAAATCTTGAAGGGGTCATCCTTCTCCTCGTTATTGCCGACCTGGCGTTCGAGTTTCTTGTCCATCACAGAGTAGGCGATGAAGCTGATAAGACCGATACAGAGCAGTATCACGGTAAAGCCGACAGAGCGCGACACATTGAGCGTACCGCCAAGACGCGAGACGAGCGGCGACATGATGAACACGGCGGCGACACCTACACGCGCCAGCGCCATCTCGATACCCATCGCCAACGCCATTTCCTTGCCGGCAAACCATTTGACAATACCGCGCGACACGGTGATACCGGCCATCTCGACACCGCAGCCGAATATCATGAAACCGATAGCCGACAGCTTGGCCGACGCAGGCATGCCCTTGAAGAACGGTGTGACATTCCACCATGCCTCGGGCAGATTGAGATTGTTTTCAAAGAATGTGGCGAGAGCACTGCCTTCAAAAGCCTCGGTCAGCGCGAAATAATTGATGAACGCACCGACGAGCATCACCGTACCCGACAGGATGGCAGTGAACCTCACCCCCATTTTGTCGAGAATAATACCGGCAAAAATCAGGAAGAAGATAAACACGTTGAGAAAAGTCTCCGAGCCGGCGAAGTGTCCGTAGGTCTCGGGATCCCAGCCTTTGGTATCCTGAAGCGCGGTCTGCAGCGGCGACAGCACATCCATAAACATATAGCCGAAAAACATGGCCATAGCAAGAAGCACAAGCGCCGTCCATCTTACCGCCGGACGATCGCTCAGCAATTGTTTTGTTACTTTCTGTTGCATATTATGATTGGTTATTATGATTTTATGCGGTTACTTATAGCCGTTTCTATCGAGGGCAGCCTGATATTTTTTAGCATTTGCCTGATGCGATGCATAATCAACGGCAAAATTATGGTATCCGGAGAAATCCTCCTTGGCGCACATATACAGATATTTATGGCTCGGAGCGTTGAGCACCGCATCGAGAGTCGACGCCTCGGGAATACGGATAGGACCGGGCGGGAGTCCCTTATACATATATGTATTATAGGGAGAGGCAACCTGCAGATGCTTGTTGAGGATACGTTTTAACGAGAAATCGCCCAGAGCGAACTTTACAGTCGGGTCGGCCTGCAGCTTCATCCCTGCGTCAAGACGGTTGAGGTACAGACGCGCCACGGCAGGACGTTCATCGGCCTTATTGGTTTCCTCCTCCACTATCGATGCCAGCGTGGCTACTTCATCGGGAGTCAGATGCAGTTTATCGGCCTTTGCGCGTCGCTCCTCGTTCCAGAACCGGTCATAATTTGCTGTTATCTTTGCCACAACGCCGGCAGCAGGTTCATTCCAGTAGAATTCATATGTATCGGGAAAGAAGTGGGACACATAATCAGCCGGAGCTACACCGTCGCGCCCCAGAACAGAGTCAATCGCAGCAGTCAGTGAAGCCGTGTCGGCAAGCAACTGGTCATCAAGGCTGCCGATAAGCTGATTGAAAGTACGCAGATTGTTGAAAGTCACTTTGACCGGATTCTGACGCTGATTTTTGATGCGCGCGGCAAGTTTCCATGCCCTGTCTCCCGGTTCCACAATATAACTGCCCGACTTTAGAGGCTCATCATTCGAAATCTTGCGCCATATATCGTGTACTCTGCCGCCGTAATCGTCGCCGAGACGCGACACAAGCGAATCACGCAGTCCGGCGTCTCCGCTTCCGGCATCCACATAAATGCGGACACGCTCACCGTCATAGGTTTTTGAAGCATAAATATATATCACAACACCGGCAATGCAGCATATAATCACGGCCACAGATAAAATCTGGAACAATATTCTCGGCCATTTTCTTTTTTTATTTTTCATAAGCGGATATTCATAACAGCGGAGCACGGCTTGCCGACATGCGTCTTTCCCGGCATCCTCTGCGCCTTGGCAGGCTTTTTTCTATCTAACCGACAAATTTACAAATAATTTTAAAACATTAGGTTTGTAATCATGGTTAATATTATACTATTTCGTTTATGATTGACGTATGAGAGGGATAAAACAAAACAAAAACGGACTGCCACGCGCCGCATGGTATTTTCTGACACTGCTTCACATCATGGTGCTGGCAGCCTCCGTGACCATTGTGATATGGGTATCCCGTGAAACGCTTGAAAACAAATCATTTCTTACCGACAGCCGGTATATGCATTTCCAGTTCTGGGTGTGCATCCTGTTTCTTTTCGACATCCTGGCCGAATGGTGCCTTGCCCGGGAGAAATGGAAATATTTCTGCACGCATCTGCTTTTCATCATAGTAAGCATCCCGTACCTCAACATACTGCAATGGGCTGACATAGCCGTGGCGCCACGCATCATGTACCTCATAAAACTGGTTCCGCTGTTCAGAGCGGGCTATGTCCTGGCAATGGTAAGCGAAACATTCACATCGCGCAAATCGCTGAGCATGCTGTGGGTATATGTCACATGGGTGGCAGTGAGTGTATATTTTGCGGCCATGATGTTTTTTGTGGAGGAGCATTATGTCAATCCGCAGGTCGATACCTTCTGGACAGCAACATGGTGGGCATTCCTCGAAATGACGACATGCGGCACCAACATCCCCGCCCTGACACCCACGGGGAAAGTTCTCGGCGTGATATTGTCGGTAGAAGGACTGATTTTATTCCCGGTATTCACAGTCTACATCACCAACGCCGTGCTCAAAATCAGCAAATCGCAATCGCACGCCGATGACAACGGTTCGCCGACGGGGCCATCAGACAATCCGGACCGGCACAACGACACAGATGCCGCCGGCGCCACACAGCAGCCTTTGGCATGAACCAACCGATGGAACCGGTAGCGTGCAGAGAAAATTTTGCAAAATTGCGTATATTTGCAGAAAATAAGCATCTGTAAACATATATTGCAAATGGAGATATTAGTAATTTTTCTGAGTGTGATGCTTGTGGCATCGCTGATTGTCACCGCCATTGTCATCTCACGCCATATCGCCTTGAAAAGCGAACTCGCGACCCTGAGCGAAAGGGAAAAATCGGCAACCCAGCTCGCCACTCTCACCGAAGAGAAGGCCAACGAAAGGATTGCACAATGTGAAAGCGCCGCAACCGAACGCATAAAACAGATTGAGAAGGACGCCGAACTACGCATCCGTCAGGCCGAGACGACCTCCGGAAAGGAATTCGAGCGCATGCTCAGCGACAGCGAGAAACATTTCCGCCTCATCGCCAATGAAGTGCTTTCAAACAGCACCGACAGGCTGCGGCAACAGAGCGAGCAGCAGCTCAAGGATATCCTGACACCCTTGCGCGAGAATATTGACTCATTCCGCAAGAAAGTGGAAGACACATACAACAACGAGGCCCGCGAACGCTTTTCGCTGCAACAGAGCCTGCGCGAGATGATGGAGCTGAACAGAAGCATCGGAAAGGAAGCAAAGGAACTTACCGAAGCGCTGCGTGGCAACAGCAAGGTACAGGGCGACTGGGGCGAGATGATACTTGAGACTATACTCGAGAAATCAGGGCTCAAGCGCGACATACATTTCCACGTGCAGCTCACCACCGACGACAAAGGCACCGTGCTGCGCGATGCGCAGGGGCATGGCCTGCGACCCGATATCGTAGTCGATTTTCCCGACGGACGCTGCATTGTAATCGACTCGAAAGTGTCGCTCACGGCATATATCAATATGGTAAATGCTACAGAAGCAGCCGAGACCGAGCAATTCGCACGCCAGCATCTCAATTCCGTAAAAGCACATATCAAGGAACTTGCCGGCAAGAGCTACCAGGATTATATAGGCAATAAATCAACCGACTTCGTGATGATGTTCATCCCCAACGAGGGCGCATACCTTGCCGCAATGAATCTCGACCCGACGCTATGGCAGGAAGCCTATGACCGTCGAGTCTTAATCATCTCCCCCACCCATCTTATTTCAGCCGTGCGGCTTATAGAGCAGCTATGGCGACAGGACGACATGAAACGCAATGTAATAGAAATTGCCACGGAAAGCGGCAAGATGTATGACAAGTTCGTGGGGTTTGTCGATGACATGAGCAAGATAGGCCGAGGCATCGAATCGACACAAAACGCCTATGACAGCGCCCTGAAGAAATTGAGGAGCGGCACCGGCAACCTCATCACACGAGCCGAAAATCTACGCAAACTCGGAGCAAAAGCGAGCAAACGTCTGGCGATATCAGCACTTGAAGAAGATGACCCGGCCACAGACGGACAGTCCGGCCAAACAGAATCCGCCACTGCTGCAAAAAAGAATTTGCCTGAGTGACATCATAGCCCGAAGAAAAAATAGCAGCGCCATCTTCATTACCGGAAGATGGCGCTTATGATTTGCTCCTTTAATTAATACTCAATTATCACTCAAGGATTTAAAGTGCAGACGGGTGATATATGAAAGTGACCGGAGAGGAGTATGGGACCGACGTCACTACAAATCTCAACGGGTCTTATAGTCTTTAAGCATTTCTTGCAAGCGCTGGCGGGCGAAGAAGATGCGGCTCTTCACTGTGCCAAGCGGCAAATTCATTTTTTCTGCTATTTCGTTGTACTTGTATCCGGCAACGTGCATTGAGAACGGAATGCGATATTCATCAGAGAAAGAATTGATTGCCGAAGATATTTCTTTTGCAGCAACCGAACCTTCGGGAGTCTCGAAACCCGACTCCTGAGGGAGGTTAAGGTGGTAAAGATCCTCGGTCTGATCAATAACAGTCGCAGAGCGCACACATTTACGATAGTTGTTGATGAAAATGTTGCGCATGATAGTGAATACCCACCCCTTGAAGTTTACATTCTCAACATACTTGTCTTCATTGTCGAGGGCTTTAAGTGTAGTGTCCTGCAACAAATCGTAAGCGTCATCCCTGTTAGATGTAAGCAGGTAAGCAAAATTCAGCAAATTGCTTTGCAGACCTAAAAGCTTGGTTTGAAAATTCTTTGAGCTCATAATTGATGTTTTTGCATTAGGAATAAATCATTAAATAGTCGCGTTGTGAAACATTCACGATGCAAATATACGACATTTTTTTAATATGCAAATATTTTTTACAAAATTTTTGAAAAAAAATTTCTTTTTTACCACCAGAAATATTTAATCACCTATATCACTGTATTTTATATATTAAAAACTTGCGTTTCAATATTGTTACAGAACGACATTTCATTTTTGTAACATCTGTTACTATCGTAATACAAGAAGCCTACAGTAATGCAATTGTAACAAAATCAAGCATTTAAAAACCATGCAGGCATGACACCCGAATCGCACCTCCCCGCAGAGGCACAGACAGTCAAATCAGGACGCCACCAAAAAACGTCCGGCAAGCCCATCCTACGCAATCCCCGCAACAACCATTGATTGGCAAATAGTAAAAAAATTCACACAAATTAATCAGATATTAAGATTATTTTTTATCATTGTATAATATGATGTGGGAAAATATTGTAATTTTGCACAATCATTTGCAAATGCCACATGGACCAACAACAAAAACAGGAGATACTTGACAGTCGCTATCTGCGGATGGCCAAAATATGGGCAGAAAACTCATATTGCCAACGCCGTCGGGTGGGAGCCATCATTGTCAAGGACTCAATGATAATATCCGACGGATTCAACGGCACTCCGTCAGGCTTCGAGAACATCTGCGAAGACGAAAGCGGACACACAAAGGCCTACGTACTGCACGCCGAAGCCAACGCCATAACCAAAGTAGCGCGCAGCAACAACTCGAGCGACGGAGCCACCCTTTACGTGACGGCATCGCCATGCATCGAATGCGCAAAACTAATAATACAGTCGGGCATCAAGCGTGTTGTATTCGATGAAATGTACCGCCTGTGCGACGGAATCGACCTACTGCGCAGAGCCGGCGTCGAGACCATACATCTAAATATTTCCGAACGACAAAACGCATAGTTCACATAGAACAACTCCCCGGCATAACGGTCAGGGACTTCCCCAAAAACACCACAATCAATGAACCGTCTATCAAAAGGATATATCTGGATACCGCTGTTAGCAGCCATAGCGTTTGCGGGCGGCATCCTTGCCGACTCCATCCTTCGCGACCGCGGAGGACGCTCCGATGGCGAAAAAAAACTCAACAACCTGCTCAACCTCATAGGCAGCGAATATGTCGACATAGTCAATACCGACTCCCTCATAGAAAAATCACTACCGGCACTTCTGTCAAATCTCGATCCGCACTCGGTCTACATTCCGGCCCAGGATTTACAGATGGTCAACGACGAACTTGACGGATCGTTCAGCGGTGTCGGCGTCAGTTTCACAATCAACAACGACACCATCAATGTGCTCGAAGCGATAAGCGGAGGGCCGTCGGAACGGGCAGGCATCAAAGCGGGAGACCGCATAATAGCAGTCGACGGCGAGAATGTGGCCGGCGTCGGCATAACAAACGAACAGGTATTCAAAAAACTCCGAGGCGAACGCGGGTCGGAAGTAGAGCTGACCGTCAAACGCAACAACACGCCCGAACCGATAGCATTCAATGTGACCCGTGGTGACATACCCGTCACATCCATTGACGCCGGCTATATCGTGGCCGACAGCATAGGATACATAAAAGTAAACAAATTCGGCCGCACCACTTACGACGAGTTCTTCCAGACATTATTCTCACTGCGCGACGCCGGAGCAAAAGACTACATCGTAGACCTGCGCGGCAACACCGGAGGCCTGCTCGAAACGTCAGTACTCATGGCCAACGAATTTCTTCAGCGCGGACACAAGATAGTCGAAACCAAAGGCCGCCGCAAGCAGGAGAACTCCGTAATCGTGAGCGACGGATACGGCGCATTCAAGGACAGCCGCATAACAGTGCTGATTGACGAGATTTCGGCAAGTTCAAGCGAAATTTTCGCAGGCGCCATACAGGACAATGACCGCGGACTCATCATAGGTCGCCGTTCATTCGGCAAAGGACTTGTGCAAAACCAGATAGACCTCCCCGACGGCTCGGCCGTACGTCTCACCGTAGCCCGCTACTACACCCCCTCGGGACGATGCATACAAAAGGACTATTCGGACGCCAAATCCTACGAAAACGACCTTTACGAGCGCTACAACCGCGGAGAGGCATTCGACGCCGACTCGATAAAGTTTGACGAGACAAAGCAGTTTGTCACCATGCATGGCCGAAAAGTGTATGGCGGAGGCGGCATCACCCCGGACATATTCGTACCCAACGACACCATCGGCATCACCAAATACTATATCAATGTATTCAACCAGGGGCTGCTGCAAAAATTCGCGCTACAGTATGTCGACAACAACCGCGGACAGCTCGAAGAAGCATTCGACGTCAACGAGCTCACGGCAATGCTGCCCGGCGACCTGCAACTGATACAGCAGTTTGCAAAATATACCAAATCCCACGGCATCGACACACAGTGGTCGTACATCAACAATTCGGCCCCGCTGATTGTTAATCAACTGAAAGCTCTGATTGCCCGCGACATACTTGGTTTAAGCGCCTACTACGAGATTTCCAATCTGATGGACACCACAGTATTGTCAGCCATAGAACAGTTGCGCGGCGGGATGGCCGATTTCCCGATTACCGACAACGAAGACTCAGCCGGGCTCTAAGCGGATAAACATTAACCACGCTGACACACCGGCCATCAGCCTCAACAGCCCGGAAATATGAAGAAAGAAGATATAAGACGCGACATAAAAGCCCGCAAATGCCTGCTCAACAACAGCGAAGCAGCCGAAGCAGCCGACAAAGTATTTGCCCGGCTTGAACAAACTGCGGCATTCATGCTGGCCGACAAGATATTGCTATACCATTCACTGCCCGACGAACTGTCAACACGATTGTTTCTCGACAAATGGCATACGCGCAAACATTTTTTCCTGCCTCGCGTCAACGGCGTCAACCTCGAAATACTCCCCTACGACCGCTCCCGCCTGCATATAGGCGCATTCGACATAGAGGAGCCGACAGGCAGCGAACTGACCGATATCAACGAAATAGAGCTGATTGTCGTTCCCGCCATAGCTTATGACCGACAAGGCAACCGCGTTGGCCGTGGCAAAGGCTACTACGACCGCCTGCTCGCCGAGACACATGCGGTTAAAATAGGCATAGGCTACGATTTCCAGCTAATAGACGGCGGCATAGACACCGAGCCCCACGACGTCAAAGTGGATATAGTCATAACCGAAAGCCACCACATCACCGTAAAACACAGCCACAAATAGCGCCCTCTCCATTTTGCGAAGCCGCTTCACCCGGAAAGATCGCGACACGATAATACAAGAAACATTTTAAATGTCATTGGATTTCATCGGTACAATCCTTTTTTGTAACTTTGCAGTCGCTAAAAAGGATTGTAAATGATTTCGATACAAAATCTGTCGGTGGAGTTCAGTGCCCGCCCGCTCTTCGATAATATCAACTATGTAATCAACAAGCGCGACAAAATTGCCCTTGTAGGCAAAAACGGCGCAGGCAAGTCGACTATGCTCAAAATCATAGCCGGACTTCAGCACCCCACATCAGGACAGGTGGTGGTGCCGGAAGGCGTCACCATCGGCTACCTGCCCCAGCAGATGGAGGTGAGCGACACGCTGACCGTGGTCGACGAAGTGCGCAAGGCATTCGGGCATATCGACACTCTGCAACGGGAGCTTGACGATGTCAACAACCGAATAGCGGAAAGTACCGATTTTGAAAGCGAGGCCTATACCGACCTTATCGACCGGATGACATCGCTTTCCGAACGTCTTGCAATGGAAAAGAGCGAAAATGCCGAGGCGGAAATCGAAAAGACGCTCAAAGGCCTCGGTTTCGACCGAAAAGACTTCACGCGCCCCACTTCGGAGTTTTCGGGAGGATGGCGCATGCGTATCGAGCTTGCGAAAATACTGCTGCAGCGTCCCGACGTGCTGTTGCTCGACGAGCCCACCAACCACCTCGACATCGAGTCAATCCAGTGGCTTGAACAATTTCTCGTGCAAAAGGCCAATATGGTTGTGCTGGTGAGCCACGACCGCGCGTTCATCGACAACGTGACGAACCGCACAATCGAAATCACTCTCGGCAAAATCTATGACTATTCGGTCAATTACTCCAAGTATGTGACATTGCGCCAGGAACGCCTTGAGCAGCAGATGCGAGCGTTTCAGAACCAGCAGAAACAGATAAAAGACACCGAGGACTTCATCGAGCGTTTCCGCTACAAGGCAACGAAAGCCGTGCAGGTGCAGAGCCGCATGAAGCAACTCGCAAAAATAGAGCGCATAGAGGTTGACGAAGTGGACACGTCGCATCTCAACCTGAAATTCCCGCCCGCACCCCGCTCCGGTGATTTTCCAGTCATTGCCGACAATGTGGGCAAGCGATATGGCGACCACCAGGTATTCGACAACGCCACGTTCACCATAAAGCGAGGCGAGAAAGTGGCTTTCGTCGGCAAAAACGGAGAGGGAAAATCGACGCTCGTAAAATGCATCATGAACGAAATCCCGTTTACAGGCAATCTGAAAATCGGGCATAATGTAAAAATAGGATATTTCGCACAGAATCAGGCATCGATGCTCGACGGCGAAATAACCGTGTTCGACACCATCGACCGTGTGGCAGTGGGCGACATACGCACCAAGATACGCGACATACTTGGCGCGTTCATGTTTGGCGGAGAAGCTTCGGACAAGAAAGTAAAAGTGCTTTCCGGAGGCGAAAAGACACGCCTGGCAATGATACGCCTGCTCCTCGAGCCCGTCAACCTCCTCATACTCGACGAGCCCACCAACCACCTCGACATGAAGACCAAAGATATCCTCAAGCAGGCCATCAAAGACTTCAACGGCACGGTGATTGTGGTGAGCCACGACCGCGAGTTTCTTGACGGCCTTGTTGAGAAAGTGTATGAATTCGGCGGGGGCAAAGTGCGCGAATGCCTTGGCGGCATCTACGAGTTTCTGGCGAAGAAAAAGATGGAGTCGCTCCACGAACTTGAAGCGACAACCACATCGCGTCAAGCCGAAAAAAAACAGGAGACAAGCGCCAGGCCTCAGGCTCCAGCGACCGCCACGACGCAGCAAGCGCCCCAGGCACGCAAACTCAGCTATGCCGAGCAGCGCGAGAAACAGAAACAACTGAAGAGATTGCAGAAAAAAGTGGAGGAAGCGGAAGCGGAGATAAGCCGGATAGAGGGAGAAATTGCAGAAATAGAGCAAAAGCTGTCGGCCGGCGATACCGATCCAGAACTATACACCCTGCACGCACAGCGCACAAAACAGCTTGAAAACGCCATGTCGCTATGGGAGTTAGCGTCAATGGATGTCGATACTTTCAGTGCCGAAAGCTGAATACCCCCACAGCAGCATTGAACCTTCGCAAGCAATGCGCGGCATTTATCGCGGCAATAGCTATAAAAGGCGCGCGGAAAGTTGCAAAAGCTATTTTTTTTCATTAAATTTGTAGGATAAACGGGCACCATTTTGACGCCCGTTGGCATTTTAGTTCAATCTATTGACAAACAAATAAATATCCTACATAATTATGAAATTTCAAATTCATAGCAAATCACTTTACAACGCCTTGTCGGCAGTAAGCAAAGTCATCAATTCGAAGAATGCGATGACTATTCTTAACAACTTTTTATTTGAAGTAGACAATGACTCGGTAAAGATAACCGCATCAGACCTTGAGAATATCCTTACGGCACGCGTAAAGATAGAGAAACTTGAGGGCGAAGGCGGAAAATTTTGCGTGGATGCCCGCCGTTGCGTCGAGCTTTTCAAGGAATTGCCCGAGCTCAACGTCGATTTCTCGGTCGATGACAATCTTGCCATCACGATAGAATATCCGGGCGACAAATTCAACTTCGTAGGAATAAACGGCAACGAGTATCCCACCCCCAAGCAGGAGGCACAGGAGATAGAGCCTCTGGTGTTTGACTGCCCCGTAGAGCAGCTTGTGCTCGGAATTGACAACACACTCTTTGCGGTAGGCACCGATGACCTCCGCCCGCAGATGATGGGTATACTCTTCGACATCAAGCCCGAAAGCATCACTTTCGTTGCGACAGACACCCGTAAGCTCGTACGCTACACCAACAGCATGTCGGCACCCGGCATCACCGCATCGTGCATCATCCCGGTGAAACCCGCCACCATCATCAAGAACGCTTTCGCCAAAGAGGAGAAAGTGAAAGTGAGCCTCGACACAAAGTCGGCTACTATCGAAAGCGAGACATTCACCTTCAATTGCCGTTTCATCAAAGGCGTATTCCCTGACTACAACCGTGTGATTCCCGCCAACAACCCCCACTCGCTCACAATAGACCGCCACTCGATGCTCAATGCATTGCGCCGCGTCGGTGTGTTTGTCGACCCGGGACACGGCCTTGTCAAATTCCGCATCACGCCCGAAAGCCTTGAGATGAAAGCTCAGGACAACAACTTCTGCACATCAGGACGCGTGGAACTCCCCTGCTCTTTCACCGGCAACGAGATGATAATCGGCTTCAGCGCTCCCTACCTCATCGAAATCTGCAACACGCTGTCAACCGAGAATATTGTAATCAAGCTCAGCGACCCGAGCCGTCCCGGAGTATTCGTACCCGAGGAAAACGACGACGATTCAGACCTGCTCATGCTGCTGATGCCTATGACAGTAAGCAACTTCTAACCCGACGCCACAGATATGCAGCTTTCATTGAAAAAACCGATTATATTTTTTGACCTTGAGACCACCGGGCTGTCCATCACAGGCGACCGCATCGTCGAGATGTCAATAATCAAAATCAATCCTAACGGCGAGGAAGAGGAATACAACTACCGGTTCAATCCTGAAATCGCAATCTCAGCAGAGGCTGAGGCAGTGCACCACATATCGAACGCCGATGTCAGCGACAAGCCCACGTTCAAGACCAAAGCCCGCGAAATAGCCCGTATCATAGAGGGGTGCGACATCGCCGGATTCGCGTCGAGCCGTTTCGACATCCCTATGCTTGCCGAGGAGTTTGCCCGCGCAGGAGTCGACTTCGATTTCAAAAAGGCCCGTTTCGTAGATGTCCAGACCATATTCCACAAGAAAGAGCAACGCACGCTCACGGCAGCGTATAAGTTTTATTGCGGAAAGAATCTGGACGACGCACATTCGGCACTCGCCGACACACGTGCCACCTACGAAGTGCTCAAGGCTCAGCTTGACTGTTACGATGACCTTCCCAACGACATAGAGAAGCTGTCGGCCTATTCGTCGCTGCAGCGCAATGTCGATCTGATGGGACGAATCGTATACAACGAACAGGGCGTGGAGACCATCAACTTCGGCAAACACAAAGGGAAGGCCGTAGTCGAAGTATTCCGCACCGATCCCGGCTATTTCAGCTGGATATTGCAAGGTGATTTCCCTCAGGACACCAAAAATGTATTCACCAGAATAAAGCTGGCCTCAGGAAAGAAATAAACTTTCCTGAACGGGCACAAATCGCAAGGTAAAAAAGAAAGAAAATGTCATTGAACGGAAAACATATCATAGTCGGCATAACCGGAGGAATTGCAGCCTACAAGACAGCAACGCTGGTGAGACTGCTGGTCAAGAGCGGTGCCGAAGTGCAGGTGATAATGACACCAAATGCCAAGGAATTCATCTGTCCGGTAACATTGTCGACATTGTCGGGCAAGCCGGTCATAAGCGAGTTTTTCACTGCCAACACCGGGCAATGGCACTCGCATGTGGACCTCGGGCTTTGGGCCGACGCTATGGTCGTGGCACCCGCCACGGCATCGACGATAGGAAAGATGGCCAACGGAATAGCCGACAACATGCTTGTCACCACCTATCTGTCGGCCAAGGCACCTGTATTCGTGGCACCTGCAATGGACCTTGACATGATGGCGCACCCGTCGACAACAAGAAACATAGCCCTGCTCCGCTCCTATGGCAACCACATAATAGAGCCTGCAGAGGGGGAGCTTGCGTCGCACCTCATAGGGAAAGGGCGTATGGAGGAGCCTGAGAATATCGTCAAGGCACTCGACAGCTTTTTCAGCGAACGCCGGCCACTGGCGGGCAAGCGCGTGATGGTGACGGCGGGTCCCACCTACGAGCGTATCGACCCCGTAAGATTCATCGGCAACTACTCCACCGGCAAGATGGGCTATGCCATAGCCGACGAAGCCGCGCGCCGCGGTGCCACTGTGACGCTGATATCGGGCCCGACGGCGATAAGGCCGAAGGAACCGCAGGTGGAAGTAATCGATGTGGAGTCAGCACGCCAGATGTACGACCAGTGCATCAGCCGTTTCGGAGAGACAGATATCGCCATCATGACAGCAGCGGTCGCCGATTACGCTCCGGCGGAAGTGGCCGACAAAAAAATCAAGCGTGAGAAAGATGAAATCCCTCAGATCACGCTCGTGAAGAATCCGGACATCGCGGCAGCTCTCGGCAAAGAAAAGCGGCCGGGCCAGATACTTGTGGGATTTGCCCTCGAGACCAACGACGAGTCGGCCAACGCGCTTGACAAACTCGAGCGGAAAAATCTTGACATGATAGTGATGAACTCGCTTCGCGACGCAGGGGCAGGTTTCGGCACCGACACCAACAAGATAACGGTGTTCACCCGCGATGCAGCCAAGGAGTATCCGCTTAAAAGCAAGCAGGAAGTGGCATGCGATATTCTTGACAATATTGCACAAGCGGCCGACTGCGCACAATGTGACAAATAAACGACTGCGGATGTTGAGAAAATTCATAATATTATTAATCGCGATGGTTTCGTCGGCAGCAGCAGCCCAGGAACTGAACTGCACGGTCGAAATCAACTCCGACCAGGTGCAGGGCTCCAACAAAAGTGTATTCGAGACACTTCAGGGCGCCATTAACGATTATTTCAACACCACGACATTCACCAACGCAAAATTCTCGCCAAACGAAAAAATCGAATGCCGTTTCTTTCTGACCGTCAAAGAGGTAAACGACAATACATTCACAGGCGACATACAGGTCCAGTCAATCAGGCCGGTCTACAACTCCTCCTATACGACCACGCTGATCAACTTCAAGGACTCTAAAGTGGAATTTTCATATCAGGAGGGTGAGCCGCTTATTTTCTCCGAAAACAGCATGGAGAGCCAGCTTACGGCAATCCTCAACTTTTATGCCTATCTGTTTCTCGCCGTGGATTTCGACTCCTTTTCGCCCCGCGGCGGACAACCGTTTTTCGACCGTCTGGCACAGATTGTACAGATGGCCCAGTCGTCGGGCGAGACAGGATGGCGCCAGTTCGAGGACACCAAAAACCGTTCGGCTGTGCTGAGCGCCTACACCGACCAGGCGACATCGGGACTCCGCGACATGCTGTACGACTACCACCGCAAGGGGCTCGACGAAATGTCGGTCTCGCCCGACAAGGGAAGGGCGGGCATAACACAGTCGCTCGACTACCTGCAGAAAGTATATAAGGTCAACCCCATGTCGGTGGGGCTGTCGATGTTCAAGGACGCCAAGCTCGACGAGCTTGTCAACGTATATTCAAAGGCTCCACAGACCGAACGCGACCGAGTGTATGAACTTCTGAAAGAGATATATCCCACCGAGCAGGAGCGTATCAACAATATAAAAAATCCGCCAGTCAACCGGTAGACCCGGACCGGCAAACCAAATCATGGCATTGACTGACAGCATGCCATGCAACAAGAAAAAACAAAGGGCTATGATAGAGACTCTTTCCATATCAAACTATGCTTTGATTGACAATATAGAGCTTGCATTCCGTCCGGGGCTGAATATCATCACCGGCGAGACAGGAGCCGGAAAATCGATAATGCTCGGAGCACTGTCGATGCTGTTCGGCAACAGAGCCGATACGCGTGTTGTCAGCGACAAAAGCAAGAAATCAGTGGTGGAGGGAATTTTCGACATCACCGGATACGACGAAATCGAACATCTTCTGAAGGCAAACGACATCGACCCTCTCGACAAGCAGCTGATACTGCGCAGGGAAATATCGCCTGCTGGACGGTCACGCTCCTTTGTGAACGATGCGCCCGCCCAACTGTCGCTGCTGCGCGAGATTGCCATACGCCTTGTCGACCTGCATTCCCAGCATCAGAACCTGCTTCTTGCCGACAGCGACTACCAGCTGGCCCTCATCGACACGATGCTCGACGACAAAACCGTCAAAAGCGACTACGAAGCCGCCTACGAGGCATTCCGCACTGCTCTTAAAAAATATCAGGCAGCGCGCCGTGCGTCAGAGACATCGAAAGCCGAGGAAGAGTATATAAGATATCAGCTCGACCTGCTCGAACAGCTCAATCTGCAACCGGGCGAGCAGGAGGCACTCGAACAGGAACGCAACCTGCTGGCCAATGTCACCACTGTCAAAGATTCGCTCGGGCAGATTATCGAAATGCTTGACGGCGGCGAAAACAATATACTCTCCATGCTCCGCTACAGCGAAGACCTGCTTGACGACCTTGACGGACTTCAGGAGGCAGAACAGTTAACCGGCCGCATCGAATCGATACGCATAGAGGCCAACGACATAAAAGACACCATCGAGGCAATCGACGGCCGTCTTGACGCCGACCCGCGCCGGCTCGAGTATGTGGAGGAACGTCTCAGCGACATCTATGAGCTGGAGCGCAAACTGTCGGCCGACAGCGACGAGGCACTCATCGCAATGCAGCAGGAGCTGAGCGAGCGCATCGACTCCATCGACAACTCCGACGAGCGTCTGAAGCAATATGCGACAAAAGCAAAAATAGCGAAGAAGAATGCTCTTGAACTTGCTGAAAAACTGACATGCGCCCGCCGCGAAGTAGCTGCGAAATTTGCTGCGGAACTGCTTGAAAGCGCCATCCCTCTGGGCATGAAGAATCTTAGGGCGGAGATTGAGATTACCCCTGCCGAACTGAATCCGACAGGAGCCGACAAGGTTAATTTCCTGTTTGCATTCAACAAGAACCAGCAACTTATGCCTGTCAAGGACACGGCGTCGGGTGGCGAGATTTCACGTCTGATGCTGTCGATAAAGGCACTTGTCGCCAACCATATACAACTTCCGTCAATCATTTTCGACGAAGTGGACACGGGGGTATCGGGCGATGTGGCCGGACGCATGGGCATGCTTATGAAAGATATTTCGCAGCGCATACAGGTCATCGCCATCACCCATCTCCCACCAGTCGCCTCAAAGGGAGATGTGCATTTCAAGGTATTCAAGGAGGACAGCGACACGGCTACCAATACACGAGTGCGCATGCTGACCGACGACGAACGAGTGGCCGAGCTGGCACTTATGCTGTCGGGCGACGCAACAAACGAGGCAGCACGCGCAACAGCCAGAGGAATGCTGAATGCGGGATGTTGAACAAAGAATTAAGAGGGTGTCTCATAACAAAAGTTAAAAACTGAGTGATGTATCTTTTAGATAAATTTTTGTTTTTGAGGAGGGAGCATAGCGA
>CAMWJS010000034.1 GCA_947174635.1 uncultured Muribaculaceae bacterium | reverse complement strand
TTACCGGACGCACGAGCCGTGCGTCCCTACATCGCAAACCGAAATTTTGGAGTTTGCAACACCCTCGGATTGGCGGAGAGCCGGAGGCTTGTGGGCGTGATTAACCGAGGTCAGCAGACCCCGGTAATACGACATTACCCTAAAATGTAAAAAACATGAGCGTGCGTCCCTACAATATGCCCCTGCCCTCAAATATAAAAGCCCCCGGCGCTCTGTGACTGAGGCCGGGGGCTCGGGGTTGTGTGACAGTTTTGTTCTTATTTCTTCAGTTTGCCTTCGGTGGTGAGGCGGAATGGGACAGTCGATTTTATATCGGCAGACGAGGCGGCTACGCAGGCTTTGAATGTGCCGGGCTCGTCGACCCATGCGTGTGATGACTCGTCGTAGAATTTCAAATCGTCGCGTGTGATGACAAATTCGGCGGCTGATGTGGCTCCGGGCTCCAACGACAGTTTGACGAAGCCTTTGAGCTCTCTGACCGGACGCAGCACGCTTGCCTTGTCATCGCCGATATAGAGCTGCACGGTTTCCTTTCCTGCCACTGCGCCGGTGTTTGTGACGGGAACGGTGAGCCTGATGGCATCGCCGTCAGTTGTTACTTCGACCTGTGGCTTCCCGTAGGTGAATGTCGTATAGCTTAGACCGTAGCCGAACGGATATAGTGCGGGTATCTTCTTTGTGTCGTGCCAGCGGTAGCCGACAAGTATATCCTCGAGATATTCCTGACGGGGGCCTTCGTCGCCGGTGTCGACTCCGGGATATGAGACTTCGCCGAAATTGTGCGCGGCGCTGTCTTCAAGCCGTTTCGGGAATGAGAACGGCAGTTTGCCGCTCGGGTTGACCTTGCCGGTGAGCATGTCGGCCATCGCCGGGCCTGTCATTGTGCCGAGATACCAGCTCTGCACGATTGCGGGCACCCTGTCGGCCCACGGCATCGCGTAAGCGTTGCCTGTGATATTGGCGACGACGATATTGGGGTTGGCCGCGGCAAGCTGCTCAATCAGCAGGTCCTGCCCCCACGGCAGATTGTACTCGCGGCGGTCAGACGCCTCGCAGTCCTGGAAACCGTTTTTGTTAAGACCTCCGATATATATCACCGCATCGTAATCAGGAGCCATGTCTACAGCCTGCTGACGCAGCGAATCGAGCGTGGCCTGCGGTATGATGTCTTCGTCGTTATACATGAAGCGGCCGGTGACATATCCCTGAGCGTAGTCAACCGTTTCAAACGCCTCGCGGATTGCATCGAGGGGCGTGAACATATCTTTTGCCTTGAGCTCGGAAGATCCGCCGCCAAGGTTGAGATGACGCACAGCGTTCTCACCTACAACCAGCACTTTCCTGTATCGGGCCGGATCAAGTGGCAGCAGACCGTTGTTCTTAAGCAGCACAACAGACTCGTCGGCTATCGCTTTTGCTGCCGCGTAATGCTCCGGCGTGGTGACTGAGCCGAGGGGCTTGTCACGATTCATCGCGGTGCGGTATATCAGGCGGAGCACGTTGCGGGCCTTGGCCGTAACTGTAGAGTCGGACACCTCCCCTTTTCTGAGCATATCGAGATATGGACGCGCCAAGTAGTAGTCATCGTATGTGAAATCGCTTTCCGAAGTCAGGCCGTTGGTAAAGGAGCCCATCTCGATGTCAAGACCGTTGAGCGCGGCCTGACGGGTGTCGTGGGCGCCCCCCCAGTCGGTTATCACAGCCCCGTCAAAGCCCCATTCGCCGCGGAGAATGTCGTTGAGCAGGCGCGCGTTGTGGCAGCAGTGCTCACCGGCGTAACGGTTGTATGCCCCCATGATGCTCCACGCGTTGCCTTGGGTCACCGCTTTTTTGAAAGCAGGGAGATAGATTTCGTAAAGCGCGCGGTCAGACACGGTGACATTAATGTTGTCGCGCCATTTTTCCTGATTGTTGAGCGCGAAATGCTTCACGCAGGCAGCGACACCGTTGCTCTGCAGTGCGCGTATGTAAGGCACTGCCATCTCCCCCGCCAGATACGGATCCTCGCCCATATACTCGAAGTTGCGTCCGTTGAGGGGCGTACGATAGATGTTGACACCTGGGCCGAGCAACACATCCTTATCCCTGTAGCGGGCTTCCTCGCCGACATTCTTGCCGTAGAGCGCGGCAAGGTCGCGGTTCCACGTTGCAGCAAGCGCAGTCAGAGCCGGAAAAGCGGTGATAGAGTCGTTGGTCCATCCGGCATAACCCCAGTCGTTCCAGTTGATTTCAGCGCGCACGCCATGCGGGCCGTCGCTCATCCACAGTTCGGGTATTCCGAGACGACGCACACCCGGGCTTGAGAATTTGCTCTGCGCGTGACACACCGCCACTTTCTCTTCAAGCGTCATTCTTGACAGCGCGTCGTCGACACGCTCTTCAAGCGGGCGCTCCGGGTCGAGGTAAACCGGCGTCGATGCCGACGCACTGATGCCGAGCGCCACAGCGAGCGCCGATGTCATTAGTCTTAAGTCCATGATATAAGAATATTTTTAGAGTTATTACCAAGAGTCGGTGCGGAACGGCAGCAGAGGAAGTCCGCGCAGGTCGATGACATTACCCTCCGGCCAGTTGGTGAAGCAGTAACGCACCGATTTAATCTCCTTTACCTGAGGTGACGACACTTCAATATAGGGCAATACAGGCCACGGACCGGCCACATTCACCGCCTCGGCGGGATAGAACACGCGGTCGTCGCCGGCAACCTCAAATCCGGTAAGCCCCTGCCAGGGACCAACACCCTCTTCGCCGCCGATGAGGCGCACGATAGCTTTGTCGCCGTTAAATTCCACCTCCTTAAGCCGCGGAGACTCGCAGCGCAGGCCTTTGACTCCGTAGTCGCGGACAGCCGCCATCCATGCCAGACGTTCGCCGATAGGCTGTTTGAGAGCGGGGTGTATCTGCAGATACTGGCCGGGCTGCTGGAGGTCGATGCTCGTCACGAGTCCGCAGTTGGGAGTTATATCCATCGCTTTCTGCTGAGCCTCACGCAAGAGCGCTCCGGAGGTGGCATAGCGTCCGTCGCCATATTCATAGCCGGGAAGCTGCACCGAATAGAAGGGCATGCTGTCGTTGCCCCACAGACGGCGCCATTCCTTTATCATGTCGGAAAGATGATAGGGATAGGTGTCGTGGAGGCCAACGTTGCTCTCGCCCTGGTTCCAGAGGAAACCGCGCGCGGTGTAGCCGGCCACAGGCTTGAGCATGGCGTTATACATCACCATCGGGCGGTAGTAGTGCGGAATGCTGTCGGACGACGCGTCGGCAATGTCGACATCAGGATATGTGGCAAGAATCTCGCGGGGAAGCCAGCCTTCGACACGAGAGCCTCCGTAAGCGGCGCTGATGACACCCACAGGCACGCCGATAAGATCTGACAGCGTGCGGGCGAAATAGTAGCCGACAGCCGAAAAGCGGGGTGCATTCTCAACCGTGCACTCCTTCCACTGCCCGGCGACACGCTGCTGCGGAGTCAGTTCACCGACGAGCGGCAATGTGCACATGCGTATCCTGCCGGTGTAGCCGCCGGCTTCGGCTATGGCGCGGTTGGCGTTTTCAACGGGGCACGACCAGAAACCGTCGAGAGGCATCTCCATATTGCTCTGGCCCGAGGCAATCCATACCTCGCCCACAAGCACATTGTCGAGCGTGAGCGACGAGCCGTCGCCTTCGACAGTGACCGTATGTGGAGTGAATGAACCTGCCGGAGTAGGCAGCATGGCCGTCCACGCGCCGTCGCTGTCGGTCTTGACCGACACCGGCGTCGCCGACCAGTCGCCGGCCACTTTGATTTCCGATCCGGGTGTAGCCCACCCCCATATACGGGCGTCGGCGAGCTGCTGGAGCACCATATTGTCGCCGATCTGTTCGGGCAGCGTCACTGCCGCATGCATGGCGCACAGCGGCAGTGACGCTATTATGATTGAAGTAAGTCGTTTCATGATATCAAAATTTATTTATAACTGTTCAGAGCGACAGCACCCGTGCCACCTCCATGCACATGCGCGAATTGTGGTAGGGGCATTTCCAGAAACCGGCTTTGTCGTCGTCGCGGTTGACCGATCCGTCGTCACGGCGGCTCCAGTGCCACTCGCCCCCTTCGCGGTCAATGAGATTATCCTTTATATACGTCCATGAGTCAAACGCCTTTGCCAGCGCTTCCTCTACTCCGTGGAAACGATAGAGATACACGAGGCCGATGACATCTTCGGCCTGTACCCACCAGTGCAGGTCACCGTCGATGTGCACGCTGCCGTCGGGAGTCGCCACCCGCTCGTAGATCATCGAGCCGTTGTCGCGTCGTCCTTCGAGAGCAGCGTTGGCTATGGCACGTGTATGCGCGAGTGTCTTTTCGAGCAGCGACTCATCGCCCAGCACCTGTGCGGTCTCGAGCAGAAGCCATGAGGCCTCTATGTCGTGGCCGTAGGAGATGTTGGCGTCGATACGGTTCCAGTCATCGTCGAAAAAGAGACCGAGATGATGCGTGCGGCTGTCCTCCATGATGTCGAGGAATATATGCATCAGGTGCATGATGTCGGCGCGCAGGCCTTCGTCGGGCCACACACGGTAGAGATTGGTATATGGCTCGATGATGTGCAGGTGGGTGTTCATCGTCTTGGAGCAGTTGGTGTCTTTGTCGCTCAGACGCATGTCGTCGATCGGACGCCAGTCGCGGGTCATAGCCTCGATATATCCCCCTTTGGCCGCATCGCGGCTGTGAGTCTCGATGCAGCGGTAGAGGTCGACAGCCACGTCGAGCGCCTTGCGGTCGCCGGTGGCCCTGACATATTCGCTCAGGCCGTAGATCACAAAACCGATGGCGTAGAACTGTTTCTTTGTGTCAAGCGGCATTCCGTCGGCTGTCAGGCTCCAGTACACCCCGCCATACTCACGGTCGATGAAATGCGACATTATGTAGTCGAGCACCCTGTCGGCGGCTTCGAGATATTCCTTGCGGCCTGTAGTGCGGTATGCCGCAGAGAATGTCCACAGCAGGCGGCCGTTGAGTATGGCGCCTTTCGGAGCGTCATCATCGAGGCGGTCGCTGCCGTCGCGGCGACCGTAGAACCCGCCGCGACTGTCCTGCATGCGGTCAAGCCAGTAAGGCAATATATTGCCGGTAAGGTCATCGATGACCTCTTTTTTCAGTAATTCAGCAATCATGATGTTCAGTCAGTATTTTCAAGTGATGCTTTCTCACGCGCAATCTCCTCGTTCTCGCGGCAACGCTGCTCGCCCAGACGGGCGCATATATCGTTGACCTTGTCGGTGGTGAGCGGGTAGAAACTTACCACAAACACCGCCAGCGCGGCCACTATCGCCGGGATGAACGACATCAGCCACCACAGACAGTCGATAGCCGACTGCGGCTGTGCTACAGCCTCGGCCACAACGCCCTCGGCCGCCGGAGTGATGTAACCGCAAGCGTTGAGAAGCCACAGCACCGCCGCGCCTCCGATAGCGCCTCCGAATTTCTGTGCCATTGACGACGATGAGAAGATAAGTCCTGTCGAAGCGGTATTGTATTTAAGCTCGGCATAATCACTGACATCGGCATACATAGACCATACGAGCGGCGACATGATGCCCGTGCAGATTGAGATGAGCACCTGCAGCAGCATCATAAGCCAATAGCCCGTAGCGCTCAGGGGTACCATGAAGAACAACACACTCAGCACCACAAGCGTCACATTCACCCCGATAAAGGTGGATTTCTTGCCCCAGCGGGCCGCGATTGGAACCGTTAGGGCCACACCGACCATATTGGCAATCTCGCCGACACCGAGAAACAGGCCTGAATAGAAGAGCACATTGCCCCAGTGACCGAAATCGAGATGCGCGTCGGCTCCGATAATATCACCGAAGAAATAGGCCACAGTGGCGCCGCGCACCGTATTGAAAAGGTTGAAACAGAGCGCCGCTCCGATGAGAAGCCACCAGGGGCGGTTGCTAAGCAGGTATTTGAAGTCCTTACCTATCGACACTTTGGATACGGTCTTGATTTTTTCACGCGTCATCAGGAAGCAGCAGATGAACAGCACGAGGCATCCCAGCGCAATCACGCACATGCCAAGCTGCCAGCTTGTAGCGAGCGACACTCCCATGCTTTGCTTGAAGAATGCGCACAGCGGTTCCCATGAGAACAAGGCGATAAAGGAGCCTCCGTAGGCGAAAAACATGCGGAAACTCGAGAACACGGTCTTCTCCTTGCTGTCGGAAGTAATGACCCCGAGCATGGCTCCGTAGGGCACGTTGATGCCCGTATAGACCGTCATCATCAGCACATACGTCACGTAAGCCCATATTAGTTTGCCGGCGTAGCTCAGGTCGGGTGTGGTGAAAAGCAGTATGCCGCACACCGAGAATGGAGCGGCCACCCATAGCAGGTAGGGGCGGTATTTGCCCCACCGTGTCTTCGTGCGGTCGGCGAGAATACCCATCATCGGGTCGGAGACAGCGTCCCAAATGCGTGTCACCAGCACAAGTATGCCGGCGTCGACCAGACTGAGTCCGAATATATTGGAATAGAAAATCGGCAGATAGTAGGAAAAAATTTTCCAGAACATCGACGACGCCATGTCGCCGAAACCGTAACCGATTTTTTCTTTTAGCAGAGCCATGTCAGGGAGATATTGGTTGGTTGTTTATTTATTTTCTTTCAAATAAGCCTCGTTGGCATCGATGAGGCGGTTGATTGTCTTCACGCTTTCGCCTGTCGAAAGGCCGTCGGCCGGAGTGTTGAGACAGTAGTCGACGAGGCGGTCGACAGTCGACTCGGCCACATGCAGACGTGTATCAGACGAGGCGTAGTAGATGAGCACGCGTCCGTCGTCATCGACAATCCAGCCGTTGGAGAAGAGCACGTTCATCACATCGCCGATATACTCTTCACCCATAGGCGCCATCAGATAGCCGCCGGGGGTGGCAATCTCCTTCCACGGCTCTTCGAGCGATGTCATGTAGAGATAGAGCACATAGCGCAGTCCGGAAGCGCAGCCGCGCACGCCGTGGGCAAGGTGCAGCCATCCCTTCGGAGTCTTGATCGGGTGCGGCCCCTCGCCGTTTTTCACCTCCTTGATGGTGTGATAGTAACGTTTGTTGATGATAATCTCCTCCTTCACTTCGGCGCGGGTGATGTCGTCGACAAGTGCCCAGCCGATGCCGCCGCCGCTGCCGGTGTCGATAAAACCGTCCTGCGGGCGTGTGTAGAGCGCATATTTTCCGTCGACAAATTCGGGATGAAGCACTACGTTGCGCTGCTGGCTCTTGCTGACGAGGTCGGGCAGACGCTCCCAGTTGACAAGGTCTTTTGTGCGCGCGATGCCGCAGGTGGCGGTGGCGGCGCTGAGGTCGCCCGGCTGCGAGTCGTCATGGCGCTCCACGCAGAAGAGGCCGTAGATCCAGCCGTCCTCGTGGCGGGTGAGACGCATGTCGTAGATGTTGGTGCCCGGTATTTCGTCCTCGGGCATAGTAATAGGTCTGGGCCAGAAGCGGAAACCCGACACTCCGTCGAAGCTCTCGGCTACCGCGAAAAACGACTTGCGGTCGGAACCTTCCACTCTCACGACCACGACATAGCGGTCGTTCCACTTGATGGCGCCGGCATTGAGCGTGGCGTTGACGCCGATGCGCTCCATGAAGTAAGGATTTGTGACGGGGTTGAAATCATATCGCCATTCCAGAGGTGCCATTTCGGCGGTGACTACGGGATTGGCATAGCGGCGATAGACGCCGTTACCCTCAAGGGGGGTATTCTGACGGTTGAGAAGCATTGCGTGGCGCGCTTCTACCATAGCTTTGCGTTGTTCGAATGTGAGCATATTCAGTATTTTTATAATCGTTGATAATGGTTGTTATCTTATCTCATTCATTTCCCGGGCGAAAACAGTGCGCGGGCTGTCGTGGAAGGCTCTGAAATCGGCCTCGCCGGGATGGCCGGAATAGGGAGCATACCAGTGGTTGGGCTTGGTGTTGCTGTTGCGCCACACGGTGACAAACGCCACGGGATATTTCTCAAGCACGGGCATAAGCGTGTTCATATACCAGTCGTCGACAGGCAGGCTCTCGAAGCCGGTTTCGCTCAAAGCCGCAATCTTGCCGTGCTCACGGGCAGCTCTTACCGCCGCGCCGAGAGTCTTGTCGATGCGTTCGGTGAAGATACGTCCGGAGTCGGGCTCGTCGAAATAATAGACGTCGGCTCCCATCACATCGACATATTCATCGCCGGGATAACGGCTTATGTAGTCGTCATATCCGTTGACATTGCTTTTGTCGGGTGAATACACCCACACAACATTGTCGATGCCTTTTTCGTCAAACACCTTGCGGGTGAGTTTCCACAGGTTTTTATAATCTTCGGGAGTGCCTTCATTTATACCCCACCAGAACCATTCGCCGGTGTGCTCGTGCCACGGACGGTACATCACCGGAATGCGGTTGCCGTCGGCGTCGCGCAGGTTGCCGATGAAGTCGGCGGTAAGGCCGATCCATCTTGTTAGCGTGTCGGTGAGCGCCTTGTCGGCGAAGATGCGTGTCAGGGTGGAATCGCAGCTTGTGTCCCACGAGTCACCGCCGGTGACAGGATTGAGCAGATGCCATGACAGAGAGTTGATGCCGCCGCGCGCATCGTGACGCACTATCTCCTCGCGCATGAAGTCGAAAGGCACGCCGTCGAGCTGTTTCTCCGCGCCGGTCTCAATCCATCCCAGATCCCAGTTGATGATTGCGGGATAGTCGCCGCACACATTCTTCACGTCGGAAGAGTCGGGCTGATACTCCCAGTAGCGGCCATAGGCAGTGTCGTCGTGATGACCGAATGCGGTGAGTCCGCTGTCTGACAGTGCGGTAAGGCGGCCGAGCAACACTTCGGCAGGAGTCTCCGCGGCCTGTTCGGCCACATTTTTCTTGCCTGAGCACAGTGTTGTGGCGAAAATTGCCGCGCAGGCTGCTATTGTCATATATATGCGTTTCATGGTGTTCAATAAGTTACTTCAATTATGTTTCGGGAGCCGGCCGGCTGCGGCGCTATCGTGTCGGAAGCGGCGTCTACCCCGTTTATTTTCAATGAATATGAGCCTGTCGGCACGGCATGTATCTCGTAGTCGGCTCCGCGGAAACGGCGGGTGACGGTAAACTGCCCCACATGGCCCGGCAATGCCGGACGCACCACGAGGCCGTCGTAATCGGGACGTATGCCCAGAAGATACTGCGACACGGCGAGCCAGTTCCATGCTGCGGTGCCTGTCAGCCATGAATTCTTTCCTTCGCCGGGCACTGCGGCGTCACGGCCGGCAGTCATCTGACAGTAGACATACGGCTCCACGCGGCGCAGACGCTGGTCGCCGCGCTCTATGAAGGCGGGAGCTATCTTGGTGTAGTAGTCCCAGGCTCTGTCGCGGCTGCCGTAAAGTGTTTCGGCGATTATAATCCACGGATTGTTGTGAGTGAATATTCCGGCATTCTCCTTGTAGCCCTGCGGATAGGAGGATATTTCGCCGTATTCCATGATATAGCTTGTGAACGCGGGCTGATTGAGCACAAGGCCGAACGGAGTGTCAAGATGCTCCTTGACCGAGGCAAGCGCCTGCGAGGTCATCCCTTTGTCAGCGCCAATACCCGCCATCGCGCACCATCCCTGGCTCTCGATGAAAATCTTTCCCTCTTCATTGAGGTGCGAGCCGACCGGATTGCCCTCGAAGTCAAACGCACGCAGATACCACTCGCCGTCCCAGCCGTGACGCTCCACGGCCGAGCGCATCTTGTCAGCCTCACGCTCAGCCATATCGGCGAGCTCTGGTTTTCCGCAGAGGCGGCAGATATGTGCGTAGTCTCCGGCAAGCATCACAAACTGACCCGCAATCATAAGGCTCTCGGCCTTTGAGCCTTCCGAACGGTTTTCGGTGGTCTGGAACGACTCGTCGGGGTCATTGGAGAAACAGTTGAGATTGAGGCAGTCGTTCCAGTCGGCGCGGCCTATCAGAGGCAGTCCGTGCGGACCGAGATGCGATGTGACATAGCGCACCGACGCCGTGAGATGGTCAATCAACGGCACTTCCGAGCCCGGGGCGTTGTCGTAGGGCACGGCTTCGTCGAGTATCGACATGTCGCCGGTCTCCTTCAGATAGACACTGACAGCAAACACGAGCCACATCGGGTCGTCGTTGAAGCCTGAGCCTATATCGTTGTTGCCACGTTTCGACAACGGCTGATACTGATGGTAGCAGCTGCCGTCGGACTTCTGCGTGGCTGCGATGTCAAGTATGCGCTGACGTGCACGCGACGGAAGCTGATGCACGAAGCCGGCAAGATCCTGACAGGAGTCGCGGAAACCCATGCCGCGACCTATGCCGCTTTCGAAAAACGAGGCCGAACGCGAGAAACAGAATGTTATCATGCACTGATACTGGTTCCACACGTTGACCATGCGGTCAAGCTCGGGCGATCCGCTCTTGAGCGAGAAGTTGCCGAGTATATCTTTCCAATAGTCCTTAAGCTCCGCAAATGCGCTGTCTACCTTGTCGGCACTGTCGAAACGCGATATGAGCGCATGGGCACGACGTTTGTCAATCACGCCCTTGCTCTCCCATTTCTCTTCGGGTGCATTCTCGACATAGCCGAGCACAAACTCCATGCGTCGGCTCTCGCCGGGAGCGAGATGCAGCTCAAGATGGTGAGATGCCACGGGGCTCCACCCGTGGGCAACGGAGTTACGGCTCTTGCCCTCTGCCACTGCCTGAGGGGTGTCAAAACCGTTATACAGTCCGAGAAAACTCTCGCGGTCGGTGTCGAAGCCTGCCACAGGCGCATTGACACTGAAGAATGCATAATGGTCGCGGCGCTCGCGATATTCGGTCTTGTGATATATGGTAGAGCCTTCGATTTCCACTTCGCCGGTAGAAAAATTGCGCTGGAAATTCTCCATATCGGTCGATGCATTCCACAGACACCATTCGACAAACGAGAACAGGCTGACATCTTTTCCGGCAGCAGTCTCGTTGGTGAGCGTCAGGCTCATCACTTCGGCCGGAGCGCCGAGAGGCACGAAAAACAGCACCTCGCATTTCAGACCGTTCTTACATCCGGTGATGCGCGTATACCCTTGTCCGTGACGGCATTCATAGAAGTCAAGCGGGGTCTTGCACGGTTTCCATCCGGGCGACCAGGCGTCGCCGTCGCCGTCCTTGATATAGAAATAGCGGCCGCCGGCGTCCATAGGCACGCCGTTGTAGCGGTAACGTGTCAGTCGGCGGAAGCGCGCGTCGCGGAAGAATGAATAACCTCCCGCACTGTTTGAAATGAGCGAGAAAAAATCTTCCGTTCCAAGATAATTGATCCAGGGCCAAGGGGTGGCCGGGTCGGTGATTACATATTCACCTGCTAAATCATCGAAATGTCCGAAATGCACGATCAAATAACTGTTTAAAATTATTTTATACTACTGGGAATTCAGAGAGTGTTTGGATTAATTTGAAGTTTTTACTTTCATTCGCTGTTACGGTTTAAATTCAAACGCTCTCTTAGATAAAAAATGGCTGCCGGCAATTGGTGTTCTGCCTGCCGGCAGCCGCGGATTCTGACAAAATTTATTGTAAAACCTATCGGGTCATTATTTGAGCGACGGCATCTGCTCGCGGTTGATTACGAACGGACTCTGCATCACCTGGCGTATCAGTTCCGCCGTGTTGCCGAAGTCATCGGTCGTAAGACCTTTGTTGGCGATGTCGTAGGTGTACCAGAGCATGAACCATGACCAGTTGGCACCTTTAGCGATGCAGTCGGCGGGCATCTCGAGCGCGCCGGTCTCCGACAGCGCCACCATGCGCTTGCCGCCTGTCATCGCAAGAGCAGCCTGATAAGCTCCGGGCTGCGCGTCGTTGTTGTCCTCATAGAGGTCAACGCCGACGATGTCGACATATTCGTTGCCGGGATAGCCGCCCGCCATATTGGCCTCGTAGCCTTCGCTATACTGCGCTGTCCACACCCATATCAGGTTGTTGAGTCCGTGATGGTTGACAAGGCGGTCATACATGAGTTTCCAGAGCTCTTTGGTGGCTTCCTCGCCGTAGCGTCCCCACCAGAACCAGGGATTGTTGTATTCGTAGCTGCCGGCAGCTTCGTGGAGCGGACGCCATATCACAGGCACACCTGCGTCGGCAAGCTTGCGCAACACGGCCGCTACCTTGTCGATGTCGTTGATGATGAATTCATTCTGCCATGTGCCCGACTTGAGCGCCTCGCGGATATCGAATTCGGTCGACTGCTCCGATGCTCCGGGAGCATAGAAACCGTAGCGTGAGGTGTCGCCTGCGCGGTAAGCGGCCTCGTCGGTCGGTGCCTGCCAGTGCCACATGTAGTTTACAAGACCGTTTTTATTCCACTGCGACAGCGGAGCCGAGATGTCATTGTAATCAATCCATGAGTCATTGATATTGATGAAGTCGTAACCGGTGACAGCAGGATAGGCATAGCCTGTGCCATACACCCAGTCGGCGAAATCATTATTGAGATTTACATTGGCCATAGCTCCCGAAAGTATGCGCTTTCCGTTCTGGGCAAGGAGGAAATCATAGACTTTGCGTGCCTGGGTCGAAGCCGACGGATTTGACAGCGTGGTCAGATAATCGGCCGCGCTCGCATCAGAAGCTGTGGCAAACGTCACGGAGAAAGGCTGAGCGTATGAATTGCCCTTGTTGGCTATGACTGCCGTGGCGGGAACATCAAGGGTGTAGGCGGTAGCCGGTTCGAGCTCGACGTGGAGCAGAAGGCCGCCGTAAGTGGTCTCGGCCCACAGCGCCGTGCCGTTGAGGGTGATGTGCGCCGCCGGATTGAGCGATACAATTCCGTCATAGTTGAGATAGATTGTCTCGATATCTGCGGCATTGACGACCGCGCCGTCGACGACAGAGGAAGCCACTACCTTCACATCGCCTGTCGGCGTTTCCGGCACATCGGGGAAGATAAGATCGTCATCATCGTTGCAGCCTGTCAGGCTCACCCCGAGGGTGAGCGCTGCGGCAGCGAGGATATATTTATAAGGTTTCATTGCAATTTCTGATTTGAGTTATTTAATGGCGATAGAAGTCACTGTCACATGCTGACCGGAAAGTATCATGCCGGAAGATTGCAGTACGTCGATGTCACCGTCGGTGAGCGGCATGGTGTAAGAGCCGGAATCGTCAAGACCTATGCAAGCCCATTCGTTGGCGGCAAGTGCCTCCGACAGCGGGTTCCACGAACCGTCCATCGGCTTGATCTGCGCATCGCCGGTGCCGGTAGGCGCGTAGGTGAACACCAGAGAGTCACCTGATTTGAGCGCGCTGAAAGCCGATGCAGCGATTTCCTCCTTGTTGCCCCATGAGCCGTCAAACTCGAGGCTGCCTGTCCATACCGTCACGGGTGCGGGGTCGTCGCCGGTGCTGTCAGGTTCCCACTCTGCGGCGGTCAGGGTGATGAAGCAGCCCTTGAACGCCCAGCCTGCGCCGTGCATCATCTCGAGGTCCTGCTCGGTGACACGCACCTGGATTGTGTTGGCACCTGCCGCGAGGTCGGTAAATCCTGATTTCTCGAATGTGGTTTCCCAGTCAGAGCGGTAGACGGGGCTGAACTGCCACCATGTGCTCGATTCATCCTCGGTGAAGTGGAATGTCAGGGTGCCGGTGCCCTTGATGGTTGAGCTGAACACCTGCCATACGTCGTCGGCACACTCTTCAGCCACCTGCAGGAAGCCTGCCCAGTTGCCGAAATCGATATTGCCGGTCCAGAACACATTGCCCATCTTGAGCGTGGATATGGCATCGGTCTCCGCCATGATATTTTCATTCTGCACGAGTGTCAGCTTGCCGTCGACAAGACCTGACGGTGCGGCTACCTTTATTTCCGTGCCGTCTTCGCTCACTTCCCATTTGCCGTAGGTGAGAGATGCGCCGCCGGGGAAACGGATTTCCTTCACGCGGTCAAGCAGTGAGCCTGTGATTGTCAGCTTAGTGCCTGCGGTGATATTGGTCGACGGGGTCACCGACGTATAAGCGATTTCAGGAAGAACGATGTCGAGGAGCTCGATCACCGCGCCGTTTTTGAGCGTAGCGGTCACTGCGCCGGAACGGGTGTCGAGAGGCACGGTGACGCTCACCTGTGTGCCGTCGGCATTGACGGTGAAATAAGCCTCCGCGCGACCGGGGAACACGATTGTCTCGATCTGGTCGAGGTCGCTTCCGTCAACGGTGATGACATCGCCGAAGTCACATGCGGTCTGTCCGGCGGGATTGACCACGGGAGCGGTGACGGTGAGCGGAGTCTCCCATGTCTCCTCCCAGTCATAGCCGTTGGAGAAGGTGATGGCGCCCGAAGCGGCTTCGGCCGGCACACGGAACGAAAGTTCGTTGCGGGTCTGCACGGTGAAGCTCTCGGTTGAAATCTCATGACCGTTGTCAAAGGTTATCGAAGCGATATTGTAGAGATACTCGCCCTTGACGGTCACGATGTCGCCGACATTGACTGTTGTCGGAGCCACTGACTCGATTTCTATCTCCTCGACAAACGATATCATGGAGCGCGAGGTGATGATCTCGCCGTTGCTCATCACGAGCTTTATCTGGCCGGGCACTGCCTCCTGGGGCACAGTGACAAGTATCTTGTCGGAACTGCGTGATGTAAACGAGCTGACATGCACGTCGACGGGGAATACAACTTCTTTCACGCCGTCGAGACCCTCGCCGAGTATCGTGATGTCGGTGCCGCGTTCGGCCGGTGACGGTCCGAACGAATGCAGTTTGCTGGTGTGGAACGGGATATCGTCATCGTCGCTGCAGCTGTTGAAGCCCAGCATGGCGCACAACGCCACTACCCCGGCCACCATTGATCTGAGAATATATCTGGTTTTCATTTTGTCTGACTGGTTAAATGTTTACAATGCGGAGATTATCAATGCGTACGTCGAAGTCAAAGGCCATTGTGCCGGGTGCGAACGAGCCGAACACCATCATGCCTATGTTGTAATACTCCGAGATATTGCCGATGTTACGGTTGTCTTCATCGCCGAGTTTGTTGTATTTGAAGTCAGTCAGCGGAATTGTGACAGTCGTCCATCCGTTGGTGGTGTAGGGTGTGTCACCGCCGAGACTCAGCCACGGCATCCAGTGGGCCTGCGCCTCGTCGCCGTCGACATTGGTGGTCTCGTCATCTTTGAAGAACCATATCAGCATCGGCATGTTGGCCCACGACTTGATGTTGGTCTCGAAACGGAGGGCAAGCTGCGATATGTCGCCGGTGGCGATAGGCTTGCCGGAAGCGGCGTTCCAGTAGCACCACATCAGCGAGTTGTTCCAGCTCCATTCGCCTGCGTTGTCCTGCTTGAAGTGGAGATACTGGCCTGACACAGCCTCGTCGGTGCCGTAACCGCCCTGACCCCACGGGTTAATATAGCCGTCAGGCTCGAAGTCGCAGATAAGACCGTCGGTCTCGAGGAACTTGAACGGCACTGTAGTCACGCCGTTTTCGCTCGTCACCTTTATATAGCCTTCGGTTGTGGCCTCTTCGGGAACTGTCACCGTCAGTGTCTGCTTGGTGTAGCTGTCGGGCTCCACGGTCACTCCGCCGGGGAATGTAACGGTCAGAGGTATGTCGCCGGTGGCAAGGAAGTAGTCGCCTACCATCACGAGTTCATCGCCGGGCGACGCATACTGGCAGGAAATCGAAGTGATAAGGGGTGAAGGCACTTTCACCGAGAAGGGAAACACCGTCTCCGCGCCTTTACCGGTGACGAAGCGCACCGTGTTTGTAACCTCCTGCGGAAGCGAAGTCGGCACATCCACTATAATCGAGTTGGAAGTGACCATCGTCGGGTTGAGCTTGGCCTTCTGGTCGTTGAACCACACCTGCTGCACGGCGCCCATGTCGCGTCCGATGAAAGCCACACGCGAACCCAGAGCCGCTGATACGATCATCGAGTCGGCAGCCGCGGGGTCACACACACGGCAGTATTCTATTGAAGGGGTTGCGTCCTTGTCGGCTTCGGCGTCGGTCTCGTCGCAGCTCACGAGCGAGAGCGATGTGAATGCCAGCGCTGTCCCTATGCTGAATATTCTGAAATATCTGTTCATGGAATTATATTTGAATAAGGTGGATTAGTAATAGTTTACGATTTCGCCGAGCAGAGCGGGTGAGCTCGTTGTGGCGGCTGAAGGAATGGGGAGCACGAATGCCGATGCAGAAAGCACGATCGGGTCATATTGTCCGCCGTCGGCCACGGTCGACACTATCTTGTAGCTTTCGGGAAGATTGGCATGAGCCTCGTCGTTCTGGTCCCAGTCTTTGAACACATACATGCTCGCGCGGTTGTAGCCTGAGCCGTAGCCCGAGTTGAGGAATTCGAGTGCAGTTTGGTCACCCTCGCGGTAACGCAGGCGGAGTATATCGAACCAGTTGATTGACTCGAAAGCAAACTCACGGCGACGCTCCTTGAGAAGGTCGGTATAGGTGATGGTCGAGAGTCCGGGCAGACCTGCACGCTCACGCACGCTGTTTACCTGGTCGAGAGCTCTTGTGTCGGATGTCGACGAAGAGGTGCCCATTATAGCCTCGGCATAGATCAGATACATGTCGGCAAGACGGAGAAGATAGATATTGTTGCTCGCGTCCTGGTTGTTTGAGGTAGTGCCGTTGCCGTCGGCATCACGTCCGATGACATACTTCTTGATGTGGGCGTTCATCTCGTTGCGTGATTCCTTGACCTCACCGTCTTCGTAATACTGGGTGAAATAGGTGTATCCGCCATTCTGCGAGTCGAGGTTGGGATAATAGTCGCCGTTTGACATATAAGTCCATTTACGGCGCTGGTCAAGCTGGTCATACATGCTCTGGAGCGAGATGGTCGGGCCTTTTCCCGAGCCCCAGCAGCCGTCGGCAACGCGTGCTCCGCGTCCCCAGGCTATTGTCTTGGAGTTGCCCGTTCCGTAGCCGAGTGTGCCGCACTGTATGGCAAGGAGAGATTCCGGACCGTCATTGGCCACTTCGTCAAAGAGAGTGGCGAAAGGTATCGATTTCACGTTCGGACGGCTCTCTATCACGGCAAGCGCGTCGGCTGCCGCACGGCTGTAGAGGTCGGCACGGTCGTAATTGTAGTCGCTGTGCGATGCCATTGTCACGAGAATGCGTGCGCGGATGGCGCGGGCCGTAGCCTTGGTGGCGCGATAGGCGTCGGCATCAGTATCGGGCAGATGCTCGATAGCCCAGTCGGCGTCCTCGAGAGCGAAGCGGTAGATGTCGGCCTGCGGATTGCGGGGCGTGTTGAAGATATTGTTCTGTATGTTGTTGGAGTTGTGGGTGATGATGGGCGCGTCGTGCCAGCATTCGGCGATATACCAGTAGCAGTAGGCGCGGATGGCGCGGGCTTCGGCTATTGCGGCGTCGACATCTTCCTGAGCCACACCCGACACATAACCGGGCATATCCATGATGACGGAGTTGCACTGGCTCACGACATTGTAGATTCCCTTCCAGCCTTCGTTGAGATATTGGTTGACATCGGTGTAGGTTCCGAAGTACCACTGTCCCTCGGCGTCGTAAGTGTAATACATGTCACCGACGAGCTCGTCGAGCTTCCAGTGGAAGTTCATGTGGAAATCACGCCACACCTTGGCCGAATAAAGCGCTTTGGTGTTGTCGCGGATTGCCTCGCGCGAGGTGTAATAGTTGTCCTGTATCAGTTTGTCCTCCGGCGTGACTTCCAGGAAATCGTCGCAGCCGGTCAGTGTAAAGCCCAACAGGGCGGCGGTAGCCAGTAACTTATATGGTTTCATATTGTATTCCGTGATTTATGCATTAGAATGAGAGATTGAGTCCGACAGTATATGTGCGGGGTGTCGGATAACGCCCGCGGTCGATGTTCTGAAGCAGCGCGCTCTGGTTGTAGGCGCCGATTTCGGGATCGAAACCGCTGTATTTGGTGAATGTGTGCACATTCTGCACATTCACATATATGCGGGCTGATGAGAGGAATGCCTTCTTGCACCATTTCTCGGGCAGATTGTAGCTCAGCGAGATATTCTGTATGCGGAGATAAGTGGCATCTTCGAGCCAGCGGTCGCTCATACGGTTGTTGCCGTTGCCGTCAAGCGATGAGAAGCGGGGCACTCCGTTGCCGATGCTTGTCACTACCACATTGTCGGGGTCGGTGTTGGAGCCATCGGGATTGATCAGGCCGAGCTGCACGCCGCCGAGCACGCTGACATCCTGGTTGTCCCAGATTGAGCTTCTGCCCTCTGTGCGGTAACGCACCCAGTTGAGGATTTTGCCGCCGAACTGACCCTGAAGGCCGATTGACAGCTCCCAGTCTTTAAACTGCACCGTATTGGTCCATCCGTAGGTCAGATCGGGGTTGGGGTCGCCGATTACAACCTGGTCTTTTGAGTCGATGACGCCGTCGCCGTTCTGGTCTTTGAACTTTATGTCGCCGGGCCATACGCCTGAAGTGCGGTCGATGCTGTTGGCGTAGGGTGTGGTGCCGCCTGTCTGGGTGGCGTGGTTGCGTATTTCATCAGCATTGCGGAAGATACCTTCGGTCTCATATCCGTAGAATACGCCCATGGGCTGTCCGACCTGGAACATCGACACGGTCTGGAAGTTGCTGTACCAGTCGATATTGCCGTAGATCACCTGTTTGTCATCGTTAAGCGCGACGATTTTGTTGCGGTTGAACGACATGGTGAGATTTGAGGTCCAGTTCCAGTCTTTGGTGACAACCGGACGTCCGACGATAGAGATGTCGAAACCGCGGTTTTGGGTCTTTCCGATATTTGCATAAGGAGTCTGGATTGCATTGTCATCGGAGTTTACACCGATATGTCCGGGAGCGAAGACCTGAAGGAGAAGGTCTTTGGTCTCCTTGCTGTAGGCTTCGAGAGTGAGTTCGAGACGGTTCTGGAACGCGGCGAAATCGATACCGACGTTATACTGCACCGACGATTCCCATTTCAGTTTGCTGTTTGCAAGGTTCTGCGGGAAGAATGCAGTGCCGTGAGAAGTGCTTATCTGCGCCATTGCAGCGGCATAGCGGTAAGTGTCGATGTTGGAGTTACCTACCTCGCCATAGCCCAGACGGAGCTTGAGGTTGTTGAGCCAGTTGATATCCTGGAGCCATTTCTCCTGATTGATACGCCATGCAAGTGCCACCGAGGGGAAATAACCCCATTTGTTCTCGGGACCGAACTTCGAAGATCCGTCGGCACGCAATGTGGCGGTAAGGAGGTAGCGGTTGTCGAAACCGTAGTTAACACGTCCGAAGAATGATGCTGTCGACGCTGCGTCTTTCCAGCCGCCGTTGTTGACAAACTCACCGTCGCCTGTCATCACAGGTATCTTGTCGGTGGTGAAATTCTTCTTTATGAGCCATGTTCCGTTCCACGATGACTTTGATGCCTCGAAACCTGCCATAGCTGTCACGTCGTGCTTGCCGCCGAACAGTTTGTGATAGGTCACATAATCTTTCTGCATCCAGTAGAAGCTGTGGTCCTCGCGGTGATACATCTGGTTGATGTCATTCTTGAGGTTGCCGAAATCGTAGCGCGGAGAGTAGGAGTCGTTCTGATTTTGGCTGGCATCAAACGCATATTCGGCGCGGAATGTGAAGTTTTTGAGGAAATCGACCGATACATAGAAGTTACCCATTATGCGCTGGCGCAGGAGGGTGTTGTTTTTGTCGAGCGCAAGAGCCACGGGGTTCCAGCTTGATGAGCCGTTGACTGTTGTCGGGCCGGCCCAGTTGCCTTCGAAGTCGCGCACGGGCACTGAAGGCTGCATCGTCATGGCCTGCATGATCACACCGTCAGAACCGTCGTTGAGAGTGATCTTCTCGTTGGTGCGGGTGTAAGCGAGCGAACCGCCGAGTTTGAGGAACGAAGTGAAGTTATGGTCGATATTGAAGCGCGAGTTGAAACGGTCGAAGTCCGAACCGATAATGATACCGTCCTGCTTCATCCAGCCGGTGCTCATGGCGTAGGTTGTCTTTTCATTACCGCCGGTCAGACCTACCTGATGGCTCTGCATGAAAGCGGTGCGGAATATCTCGTCCTGCCAGTCGGTGCCGGTGCCGAGGATGCTCGGGTCGGAGAATGTCGGGTCGTAGTTGCCGTCGCCGATGATGCCGTCGGCCTTAAGATTATTCTGATATACGGCATATTCGCGGAGATTCATCATGTCGAGACGTTTCGCGGTGGTCTGCCATGCGACGTAACCGTCGTAAGTGATATTGGCGCGTCCTTCCGAACCGCGGCGGGTGGTTACGAGCACAACACCGTTGGCGCCGGCCGCACCGTAGATGGCACATGCCGATGCATCCTTAAGCACGTCGATGCTCACGATGTCGCTCGGGGCGATTGATGCAAGGGGATTGACCGTGCGCTGGCCGTTTGTGCCGCCTGCCCAGTCAAAACCGCCGATTTCATTGTTGGCTGTGCTCATGGGCACACCGTCAATCACATAAAGAGGCTCATTGGAGCTCGTAAGCGATGACGCACCGCGTATGCGCACCGAAGTCGCACCGCCGGGAGCACCGGAGTTCTGCGTCACCTGCACGCCGGCGAGCTTACCCTGGAGCATCTGGTCGGCATTGGTGACGATGGTCTTGCGCATAGCATCCTCGCCTATCGAGGCCACCGAACCGGTGATGTCAGATTTTTTCTGTGTGCCGTAGCCCACAACCACCACTTCGTCCATCACCTGCGAGTTGGTCATCATGGTGACATTTATTGTGTGGCGGCCATTGATTTTGACTGTCTGCGGGTTCATTCCCACATAAGAGAACGATAGGGAGGCCTCCCCCGATTTGACAGTTATCGAGAAATTACCATCAAGGTCAGTCGACACCCCGTTGGAGGTTCCGACTTCCATTACAGATACACCGAGGAGAGGCTCGTCGGTGTCATCAATCACGGTGCCTGTGACTGCAAACTGCGCAAATGTTGTCATGGAGCACAACAGCATTCCTACAGCAATAAGCAAAGCCCGCGGACTAAGTCGCTTGGTTGTCATAATAATTGTGATTTGGTTTAGATTTATGATTGTTATATTATGTGCGATTTAAGGCAATCGGTTATATTTTGATCGGGTAGTTATTTTTTAATCAGGTTAAAATCGGTTTACTAAAGACAGCACTGCCGCCGGGGTTACCGGCGACAATGCAAAATTACTGTCTTAAAGTGCGATAGTGTTTGTCTATTTTATCTGAATATGATACTTTTTTGACATTATGTTTTAAAACATCTCTTTTGTGTGTTTTCGTATAAGTGCGATAGTGGTTGAGTCGGTGGCAAACACACTGTTGAGCCCCTGCTGCTCCTGCGCCGGATCGCCGCAATAGTTGTCGCCGGGCTGCCATTCCGTATGTGCCGGGCTGCCGTAGCCTCCCCACGCCCAGAAGTTGCAACCGCATATAACGCTGTCATTTGCAACCATTTCAAACACTTTGTCATAAAAACGGTCACGACCGGTCACCGGGGTGTTTTCGGCAAACAGAAAGCCGTCGCGCGGGTAACCGAACTCTTCAAGCACAAGTGGTTTTCCGAGCTGTTTCGCAACCCGGACATGGTTTCCGATATACTCTTTCGCATTCGTAACCGCGATGTCAACACTGTCGGCGAGATTACACTCTGTTACCCAACCCCAGTTGTAGGGCCAAAGATGCATCGTAGCGTAATCGATATTGTCAGAACGGTGGATCTGCGTCCACAATTCGAGATCGGTCTCACAACCGTGCGACCCCTCGCTGCCCACCGACACCAGATGCGCGGGGTCAATACTTTTAATCAGTGAGGCGGTCGCTTCGATCCATTCGGCAAAAGGTTTCTTGCCGGCCTCGCTGAACGCGCGCGGCTCGTTGGCTATCTGCCACGACATGATGGCGGGCGAGTCGGAATATTTGCGGCCGGTAACGCTGTTTTCTCTTCCGACGATATATCTTACATGGTCGGCATACATCGCTTTGGCCGAGTCGCTGAACACAAATTGCGAAACATATTCCATAAACCGTGGCCAGCCGTCGACCGACGGAACAGGAGCCTCCCCCTTGCCGGCCCACTCGAGGTATGCCGCGTAGCCGCCGCTCCACTCCCAGGCATTGCCAAGATAAAGCACGGCTTTCATGTCACGTTTTTCAAGCTCAGAAAGCAGGTAGTCGAGACCACGCAGCAGTGTGTCGTTGTAGACTCCGGGCGATGTCTGGAGCACAGGACTTATATGCGATGGTATCCCCTCGCGCCCCTCGGCTCCGACAAGTATGCGCAGGTTTCTCACTCCTGCCGAGTCGAGCAGGTCGAGCTCGCGGTGAAGCCTCGCGCGGTCACCGCCGCTCCCCTCCGAGGCAAGGATTGCCCCATACCAGAAGTTGGTTCCGATATATTCATAAGGGCGACCGTCGATTTCAAAACGGCCGTCGCTGACTTTTACAAAACCGTCGCCGGCGACAGCGGCCTCCGGTTTGCGGCATGACATTGCGATAGATAACATGACTGACAGGAATAAAATGCAGTAAACTGATCGTATATTCATAGGTGATGGTATTGCTTAAGGCTAAATAACTTTTTTATATGATAATCTTGGTCTTGCGGTAGTTGGAGCGGAATTCTGTCGGCGAGCAGCCTCGTTTCTTCTTGAAGATGCGGTTGAAGTTGGATATGTTGTTGAACCCGCAGTCGTAACAGATTTCAGCAATCGTCATTGTTGTGTCGGCAAGCATGCGCGCCGCTCTGCCCAGTCGCACATCTATTATATAGTCGCTCAGAGTGCGGCCGGTGCGCTGATGGAAGAAGCGGCTAAATGCCGTCGGGGTCATCCTGACCACTCCGGCAAGCTCCTGAAGTGACACATTGCGCTGGTAATTGGCATTGATATACTCCTCGACAGCCTTTATGCGGCGGCTGTCAGACGAACCCTGCGCCTGCGCGAAAGCGCTCGTTGACAGCTGCACATAGTCATCGGCTACCGACAGCTCGTAGAAAATCTCAAGCAGACGCATCACCCGGTAGAAGCCCGATTCGGTAGCAAGAAGTTCCTGCAGCTTGGAATAGATGCGCAGTATCGATTTCATGCCGAATTTCAATCCGCGCGAACTACGGTCGAACATCGCGGCGAGACTCTTCATCTGGCTCTTCTCCATCATCGATTTGCAGAAAAGGTCAGACGAAAACTGTATGGTGATCTCACGGATATCACACGACACGCAATCGGCCTGCTCCCAGGTGTGCACCAGCCCCGGCCCGACGAGCACGAGGTCGTAGCGATCGACCGTCTCGATATGGTCGCCGACAATGCGTTTCACCCCCTGGCAGTTCTCCACGAAGTTAAGTTCATAGTCATTGTGCTGATGGAGCGGATAATCAAATTTGTCTTTTTGCCTGTCGATAAGGTAGAAGCAGTCGCAGTCAGACAACGGCGTGATTTCGGTGATAATTTTCGACATGGTATCGGATAAAAAAGTGTAAGGTTATGCGGTGACTTGTTGGCTTAAGCAAATATATAACGGAATATAATATCTCCAAAGATTTCCGGCCGATATTTTTTATAAATGCTAAAATAATATCATATTTTGTTGAAATATGCAAAACATGCATAATACATTGTCGCTACCTTTGCGCAAAACAACATCACCTTAATGCCATGAAAATATATCCTTTGCTCTTATCGCTGCTATGCTCGTCGGCCATGTGCGCCGAGACTCTGCATCTGTCAACACCATCAACTTCGCTCGTGCTCGACGCCACTCCCGGCAACCGCCTGTCGCTGCTCCACTACGGCGGACGCGTCACTGACGCCGATATAAAAAATCTCGACGGAGGTATCGACGCATATCCTGCCTACGGCATCTATCCCGAGCATGAAGCCGCCCTGAGCATAACGCATGCCGACGGCGGCATGGTGACCGACCTGTCGGTCGACTCAGTGACAAAATCGCAAGGTGACGACGGTGCGGAAATCACAACCATAACTCTCCGCGACTCCGCCTATCCCGTCACGGTGAAAGTCAACTACCGCACATATCCCGGCGAGGAGATAATCGAGTCGTGGGCTGAAATAACCAACGGCGAGAAAGGCGAGATAACCCTCAACAGATTTATGTCGGCATTTCTGCCGGTGCGCATGGGCGACGTGTGGCTGTCGAGCCTCTACGGCAGCTGGGCCAACGAAGCCAGGATAGAGCAGCGGCCTCTCACCCACGGCGTGACAATGATTAAAAACAAAGATGGCGTCAGAAACTCCCACACCTCACATGCCGAGGTCATGCTGTCGCTTGACGGATGTCCGTCGGAAAACAACGGCCGTGTCATCGGCGCCGCGCTCGAATACACAGGCAACTACAAACTGATGATTGACACCGGCGACTCAAACCATCACCGCTTTTTCGCCGGAATAAACGAGGAAAACTCCGCCTACCGCCTCAAAAAAGGGGAAACTTTCGTCACCCCGCCGCTGGCTCTGACATATTCGGCTGAAGGCCTTTCAGGCGCGAGCCGCAACTTCCACCGCTGGGGCCGCAACCACCGCCTTCATGCCGGCGACACCCCGCGCAAGATACTGCTCAATTCATGGGAGGGCGTATATTTCAACATCGATGAAAAGGGCATGGACTCCATGATGGCCGACATCGCGTCGATGGGTGGCGAGCTTTTCGTGATGGACGACGGATGGTTCGGCACCAAATATCACCGCGATTCCGACAACGCCGCTCTCGGCGACTGGACTGTCGACACCGGCAAACTGCCACACGGCATCGACGGACTGCTTGACGCCGCTGACCGCCACGGCATTAAATTCGGCATCTGGATCGAGCCGGAAATGACCAACACGGTGAGCGAGCTCTATGAGAAGCATCCGGAATATGTCATCAAGGCTCCGCACCGCAATCCCACGACAGGCCGCGGGGGCACACAGCTCGTACTCGACATGGCCAACCCGAAGGTGCAGGATATCGTATTCGAGGTTGTCGACACTCTCATGACCCGATATCCGCGCATCGATTACATCAAATGGGACGCCAACGCGCCGATTATGGAACACGGCTCGCAATATCTGCCTGCCGACCGCCAGAGCCATCTCTATATCGACTGGCACAAGGGGCTGACCGCCACTCTCGACCGCATACGCCGTGCCCACCCCGACGTCACCATCCAGGCCTGCGCAAGCGGTGGAGGCCGTGCCAACTGGGGCATGCTTCCCTGGTTTGACGAGTTCTGGACTTCCGACAACAACGATGCCCTGCAGCGCATCTACATGCAATGGGGCACGAGCTATTTCTTCCCGGCGATTGCCATGGCATCGCATATCTCAGCGGCTCCCAACCATCAGACATTCCGCCGCATACCGGTCAAATTTCGCGCCGATGTGGCCATGAGCGGACGCATGGGACTCGAACTGCAGCCCCGCGACATGACCGAGGAGGAGCGCACGATATGCCGCAACGCGGTCAACGACTACAAGCAGGTCAGACACATCGTGCAGCTTGGCGACCTTTACCGCCTTCTCTCCCCCTACGACGGCAAGGGTAGCGCCTCGCTGATGTATATCACTCCGGAGAAAGATGACGCCGTATTCTTCTGGTGGAAAACGGAGACATTCATGAACCAGCAGTTGCCGCGCATCCCGATGGCCGGTCTCGACCCCGACGCCACCTACACGGTCACCGAGCTCAACCGCATCGACAACACGCCGCTGCCATGCGAGGGCAAATCATATACCGGCCGCTATCTCATGGACCAGGGACTGGAGCTTCCGCTCACCCACAATGTCGATTACCACAAGAACACCGACTACTCCTCGCGCGTATTGCGCCTGACGGTCAGCAAATAATATCAGAGAGCCGTATCGGCGGCACAGTGCCCGGCGACAGCATGGCGTTGATGAGATATACCTCAG
Organism: uncultured Muribaculaceae bacterium; assembly: GCA_947174635.1. Lineage (GTDB taxonomy): Bacteria > Bacteroidota > Bacteroidia > Bacteroidales > Muribaculaceae > JAGBWK01. The sequence goes on along the minus strand of CAMWJS010000034.1, from coordinate 2,113 downwards.
TTATGCCAAGTCTGTTACCGGGCAAAATATCGTCGGCCGTAATGTCACAACAGATAGCTATACCGCTCTCGATCAGATGCCTGCGCATCACTCCGCCGAGCAACGGAGAGCGCGGCGTCAGCAACCGGTCGCCGGCCCGGAAAAGAAGGTTGCTGTAAGATGTGTCGGTCACAAGTCCGTCTCTCACGATGATTATTTCGTCGCACCCCTGACGGAGCCCCGACAGCGCATCAAGCGCTGAGCGGTCGGCATATTTAAACCGGTAGTCGGGACAACTGTCGGGTGTCACTACACGGAGTGATTTCACGATACGCGGCGAATATGGCTCCAGTTCCACTTTGCGTATCTCAGTGTCGTAGGTCACCCGGCATTTGCACACTCCGGCATTGAGCGCCGGCAGCCGCCGCGCCACGTCCGGCCCGGCAAGCACCTCCGACAGAAGCGGCATTTTGCAGCCTCCGCCGCCATATACAGCTGTGACCGTATCAAGCATGCGCCGCTGATGCAGCTCGAGAAGATGAAACATGCCGTTTTCATATCTTATTGTCTCTATAAACATCTCTGCAGCTATTTTGTCAGGTAAACTTTAGCGAGCATCTCTTCATACTCGTCGCTGCACACACTCTTGGCGGTGATGCCTCCCCCGCTGTGGAAATAGAGCCGGCCGTCGGCTCCGCGCTGCAAACAGCGTATCATCACGGCCGTATCCATCACTCTCCCGTCAAAGTAGCCGAAGACGCCGGTGTACCATCCTCTCGCCACTCTCTCGGCGCGTTGTATAAGGCTGACCGTAGCCGGCTTAGGCGCGCCCGTGATACTCCCCGCCGGAAGCAGAGGCAGCAGCAAATCGCCGAAATCCAGTTCACGACCCGCCGGTATCGTGCCGCATATCTCGGAACTCGTCTGCAGAATATCACCCTTTGCAGTGGCTATGCGCTCGACATATCGGAAACGCTCTACCCTAACATCTTCAGCCACCGATCCGAGGTCATTGCGCATGAGGTCGACAATGGTGAAATGCTCGCATGTCTCCTTGACATCATCAAGCAACCGCCGCTCCGCTCCTGCGACAGATGCGTCGGCGGTGCCCTTCATCGGGAATGTTGAGATTTTGCGCCCTTCAATCCTTACGAACGGTTCGGGAGAGAAGCACACGAAATCGTCCCCGACAAGAAGTCGGTAGGGCGCCTGTGAATGCAGAAAAACATCACGCAGCGTGGCAGTGCATTCGACTCCGGTAGCCACGGTCAGATTGGCGAGAAACGAGTCGCCACGCATCAGACCTTCGCGCACAGTGGCAAACATGCGTGAATACTCCTCCCGGCTCAGCGCTCCGGTCACAGTCAGCGACGGAACGGCCGAAGGCACCGAGTCAACGGCATTGCCCTTCCCCCTGACCGACCACAGCACATCTCCCCTCTCGCTGATATCGTCAATGAAAAAACAATTGACTCCAGCGTAGTCGATGCCCCACACAAACGGTTGCCGGCGGCGGCCGCAACCGTTCATCAGGTCTCTCAGTTCATCACGCGAACAAAATCTCATAACATGCTATCTGTCGCGGCTGAGAAATGCGGCGGCCAGCTCGGGGCTGTTCAGCGTCATTGCCGACGAGTCTTCGAGGTTTTCGGCGTCTTCATCGTCTGATATCGAGATGAATAGTGTGATTTCATCGGTGCGCTCTCCAAAGATTCCGGAATCTTTGACCTGCTTCATCGCCGAAATCATTGCGCTGAAGAAAAAGGCTTCTCCCGGCAAAGTGTTGTGGTTTTCCCACAGCGATTTGCTGAGCTTTACCAGTTCGCTGCCATGCCCGTCGGAATATCCCCATTCGTCGGGATGCCATTTGGTTTCGTCGTCAGGCTCTTCGTCTTCACTTTGAAGGTACTCCACGGTGTTCACTGCAAGAAACAGCGAGCAGCAATACCTGTCGGTGACCAAAGCGGCTGTGTAAATGCGCTCATCGTCTATGCGTCCAATAATTTCGCGCAGGTCAGCGGCAACCGCATCACTGATCATTGCAGCCACATTTTGCCAAAACGGAGCCACGGGTGTAGCCGGTTCTTCTTTTTTCCGCTCGTGGGCTTCAAAGTCGGGCGAGTTGATGTAGCCG
>CAMWJS010000033.1 GCA_947174635.1 uncultured Muribaculaceae bacterium | reverse complement strand
AGATCCATCACGCCTCTGTCACCGCCACTGACCTTGACAACTGGGAGGAGATAGCCGATGACGCCGTGCCGCCCTACACAAAGGCGCAGTATGACGCTGAGGTCGAGCGACTGATAGCCGAACGCTACAGCCACGGCAAGGAGATAGAAATCAACCGAGAGGCCACCACCAAGCCGGAACGCTTCGCCGAGTACCTGGCGTATATCGAGGAATGCAAGCGCCGGGCAAAAGACCCCGCACTACATCGAAGTCAATTAGATGTCTGAAACATTGCCGGTGCGCGCTATTGCATAGTGGTAACTGTCGAGGTGGGAAGGATGCTTGTAGTGCGAACGAGCAGGGGCAGACCCACGGTCATTAGCCGTGTCGCTTCCTTCATAAAGTATTACCTTCTCTACATTTGTTAGGGGATGATGACTGGCCGATGGCAGTTATCATCCCCTAACTTCATTCCGTTCAGTCAATACACTATTCCGGTTCACTTAAACATGGCTGACACCCTCTCGCTCCATCGCACTACAAGCATCCTTCCCACCTCGACAGTTACCCCACAGCAACAACACAAGCACCGGCAGCCCACCCCACGCCCCTCGGCATGGCGCAGAGTGCCCACTTCTCTATTGTATGCCGGTCCTTATCCTTATGGCTCAATACAGAGTATTGCCGATGACGCGAGTCATCGGCACGGCGCATTGCGCTCGCATTCGCTGTCATCTCCACTCTATGACGCTGACAGATTATGCGTGCCAGTGCCTATTGGTTCTCCTTCATTTCACCAATCGACACATGCACCCTCCATCTGTCCGGGGCGCTGCATAGAACCAAGCTGAAAGCGAGGCGTCCCTGCGGGCACGCAACAACGCCCCGACTACTCCATCTTGTGCCATAAGGATAAGGTCTGGCACACATCGTTCAGCGCTCACCCACACCCATGCCGAGCCACAACCGCCCGCAAGGGGCAGCGAAGAATGCCAATGAGGATACCGATATCATCTCATCAATGACCTCGGTCTCCTCATTGGCTTCATTACCGTGTGGCCGTCGTCCTGTCGCCGCCGGCCACATTACCGTACCCCTCTGCATATTCCGCAAAATCCAACAGCCCGAGGCGTCCCCGCTCCGTAGGGCGGAAGGGGGGTCGATTGACACGAAAAGGGAAAAATTTCCCCTTTTAACCCCTTTAATTCCTTAAAAATCTACTCCTTATGATTTTAACCTCTGGAAAATCATAAGAAACTGTAAATTTTCAAGGAAAATCGGAAAGAAATCTCCATTGATTATTAAACATTTACATGCTATACAAAATCATCAAAAAAATAATGGATGTTAGCTTTTTGTCGTATGGAATGTTTTTTGTATATTTGTCGTGCCAACGTACCATAACGGTTTGCCCGTTCCGTAGAGCCACGGTTATCGGCTCGAACATTCTTCGGGCATTTTTTATGCCCTTACAGTCATTGACGGCTGCTATATCCTCACAACTTTTGCTCTTCGGGGCGGAAACCTTGTGGTACGTTTGGCGACGGGATATGGCAGCCGTCTTTTTATTCCACTGCCTCTAACGCCAAATGTACTACAAGAAAATGGAAGAACTGAGACAACTCACCGCAGGGCAGAAAGCCGTCGTAGACGCTTACCTTGCCAATTATGAACCTGCTGAAGCCTACGACTTCGACGCTCACATTCTCATTGACACGCAGACCATGATACTGCAGATGGGAACAATGTGCAACTTCGACGAAAATATGCTCTGTGACTATCTCGCTGAAAAAGGCTATCACGCCCACTTCGAAGCCGATGACGCACTTAGCGGCTGGATAATGAAAGAAGTTTAACCGTTGTTTTATTGAATATCTTATTGCCATGTATTACGGACCAGCACCACTTCCTCTCATGATATTCGCTATCGCCGGATTTTTTATTTATCTGTATAAGCACAGGACTCCGGCGCGTAAATGTAGTGAGACTTTGTCGACTCCTTACCCCGAGGAAAAATCAAATGTCTTGGCTATGGAAAAAGTCGTGGCTGCTCATGAAGGATACTCGGCAGAAGTTTTTAATGTTTCTGTTTTTGGCCGTAGAAAGGTTGAGACTTTCAGGCTATTGTCGCAGGGGGATAAAGTTGAACTCCGATTGAAGAAAGGCTGCAGCGCATGTGTCGATGTCATGGCCTTCGGGGAATATATTACAGATTTTATCCCCGACCTTGGCTCTAATCTGCTACGACTGCTTAAGGAGAAACGGCAATTTGACGCATATCTCGGTGGCAGGGATTTAGCATTTAGTTATGATGATACATGTGATTTCTGCTCAGTCATCATTTTCTTTAAACTTGATGGAGTCCCCCCAACTCACGTAAATTTAAAATAACGCTCTTTTGCTTAGTATAGAAGAGGCCGCAATATCGCGGCCTCTTTTGTCTTTTATGGCCTCGTAGCCAATGGTGACCTTTACAATAAATCATCACTTGGACTATGAGTAACATTAACGATAGGGCGACCGTCGAACTGTTCGTCAATGGCGAACAGCCCGAGGCCGCAATGGACAGGCTTAAAAAGAAAGCTGCTGACCTTGATACCCAATTGCGCGCAGCATTGGACGCCGGCGACCATAAGAAAGCGGCGAAACTTCAAAAAGAATTCGATAAGGTATCCCGAGAAATTAATCGCACCGAAAGTGCGGCAAAAGGTGCCGGCATTGTTCTTAATAATCTCAGCAATACTTCAATCCACGGACTCCGCAATGCTCTTAAGTATTTGCAGAAGCAACTGGCGGTTACGAAACCTGACACTGAGACTTGGCGCCGTTATGCATCCCAGGTTGAACAGGTAAAAGAACGTATTGCAGAGCTTAATAGCGAACTGGCCGGAAGTGAATCTCTTTGGAAAAGATATAAAGATTGGTCTGTGAGCGCTTGGCCTGCATTTGATTTGCTTCGCCAATGGGGCGGCAGTATTACAGATGTCGCCCGAGATTGCGTCGACGCATATGCCTCGATGGACCAGGAGATGGCAAACGTGCGCAAGTTCACAGGTATGACGGCCGAGCAGGTCGACGACCTCAATGAGGAGTTTAAGAAAATGGACACGCGCACATCGCGCGAGGACCTGAATAAACTCGCTCAGGAAGCCGGACGTCTCGGCAAGACTTCTAAAGAAGATATCCTCGGCTTCGTACACGCGGCTGACCAACTTAATGTTGCGCTTGATGACCTCGGCGAGGGCGCTACGCTGACCCTGTCAAAACTTACCGGCATCTTTGGTGATGAGGAGCGCTACGGTACGGAACAATCGTTGCTCAAAGTCGGCTCTGTAATCAACGAACTGTCGCAGAACTGCTCCGCGTCAGCGCCATATCTCGCCGAATTTGCCTCACGCATGGGCGGCGTTGGTGCGCAGGCCAAAATGACAATACCTCAGATTATGGGCTTCGCTGCAGTGCTCGATAGTAACGCTCAACAAGTTGAAGCTTCGTCGACCGCAGTTTCGCAGGTTCTTGTCCGTATGATGGCAGATCCGGCAAAATATGCAAAAGTTGCAGGTATCGAAGTCGGTAAATTTACAACACTCATAAAGGAAGATGCAAATGCAGCTTTAATTCTTTTCCTCGAGACGCTACAGAACGCAGGAGGGATGGATGTCCTCTCCCCGATGTTTCAGGACATGGGCGAGAATGGATCGCGCGCCATCGCAGCATTATCGACGCTTGCAACGCATATCGACGAGGTTAAAGCCCAGCAGGAAGCTGCAAATCAGGCTTTCGAGGACGGTACTTCAGTCGGAAAAGAATTCACTGTGCAAAATACAACGGTTCAGGCCGGACTCGATAAATGTAAAAACGCCGCCCATGAATTAAAGGCGGAGTTGGGTGAGCGCCTTCTTCCTCTGATGGGGCATATGTTTAACGCTACATCCGCTCTTATTAAGGCTACACTGACTATCATAAAATTTGTCGCAGAACATAAAGGAGTTATTGTGGCTCTTGCGGCAGCTCTCTCTGCCTACCTCCTTGTTGTAAAGTCCGAACTGGTTTTAAAGAAACTCCGCAATGCGTTGGATACGGCACATTACGCCCTCCTTGTTCTGCAGGAAAAAATAACCAAGCGAGTTGCGGTAGTGACAGAAGGACTGCGTCTGGTTTATTTTAAACTGACTCGTCAGTCCGCAAAAGCTTCAGAGGCTCAAATGACGTTAAGTCTTGCAATGAAAGCTACTCCTTGGGGTGCCATAATCACTGCTGTAGGAGCCTTTGTAGGAGTATTGGCTCTTTTCTCCGGGTCAACAAAGACTGCTACGGCTGATACTGAGAAATTTGCAGATGCTCAGAAAAGTATCGCTGATGCAGAGAAGGAAGCGGAAGCTAACTGCGCTGCCGAAGTGACGCAGCTTGAAGCATTATATAAGGCTACACAAGACCAAAATCTCGCAATGGATGCTCGCATCGCTGCTGTCAAGAAATTGCAGGAGCAATATCCAGATTATTTCGCAAATCTCTCTCAGGAAGCTATTCTCGCGGGAGAAGCTGCTGACGCATATAAACGTTTGCGCGATAATATCGTCCGCAGTGCGAAAGCTCAGGCGCATAAAGACCTTTTGGTTAATATTGAGAATGAAATACGTACTGTCGAAAATGAGAAGATTGATGAAATTGAAAAATTAGTGTCAGGGAGTGTAATTCCGGATGACTTTAAAAATAAACTTAGGGAGAGCAATTATGATACGTCTATGCTTGATGGAAAAAATTTAATCTTTGCGTCTTTGGCTGCGAACATAACCGATATAAAAAATAAATACGATGAAAAAATTGCCCGCTTAAAAAAAGAATCCGAAAAAGTTGCTGATATTGTCACTAAAGACACTTTGACAGACCTCGAAAGTAATAGTAGTGGAGGTGATGGTGAAGAAGATTATCGCTTTGCTAAAGAAGATGCATGGCGAACCGAACAGGAGAAAAAAGCGAAGGACTCCTATCTGAAACAGGAGACGGACTATAAGAAGCATACAGCTAAAATGAATGAAATTGCGGCGGAATACTATCAGAAAATTCTGTCCCGCTCCGATCTGACTGAAAAGGAGCGCGAAAAATATCTCGACGAATATTGGAAACTTCAGGATAAAGCCACTACCGCTAATACAAAAAGGCAGAAAAAATCGGAACTGGAAGCTAAGCGGGAATTGGCAAAACAAAATAAAATTTTTAAGGCTAATATGGAAAAGGCTAAAGGTGACTGGGAACTTGGTAGCGCCCAAAATCTTATGGCCTATGATGCTGGGACAAAAACTTATGAAGAATATTTGGCAGAGAAAGAACGCCTCGACCTGGCGTATATCGATAAGCGTATTGAAATTTATAACGATTTGTACGAAGGCGAATCGGATACGGATAAGAAATTGCTTCTTGCATATGACGAGGATTATAAGGAGTTCCTTCTTAAACGCGCTGAACTTACTGCGAAACATAAGTCAGATGCTGCAAAAATCAGTATTCAAAAGTTTACTCAGGAATATAATGATGAAGTAGCCGCTATTGAGTTTGAATTCAACTCCCCGAATAGCAAATATTATGGTGACGCCGAAGAACAGGAAGAGAGACTGTTCCAGATGAGAATTTCGTATCTCGTAAAATGCCGTAATGCCTATAATTCAAACACCCGCGAATATCTCGATTATCAGCGGCAGATTGATGAAGCCGAACAGAACCGGATAGTCGAGAAACGGAAGAAACTGATGCAGTCTTACGAGGAGTGGGCGGCAAAATACACTTCACTTTCTGCCGAGCGTCAGTTTGAAATCGAATCTAAGCTTGTGAAAGAATTATATGATAAGAAAAAAATTTCCGCCGAGCAGTATTATCTTTGGCTTGCCCAGCTCCGGGAAAAGTACAATAATGATTCCGAAGCTGCGACCTCTGCAGCTGAAACTTCACGGACTACGGTCGCCGGCCCTGGAGGTACAATCGATGTCCGTTCCGATTTTGCTGCAACACAAGCAAGAGTAACTGCATTGCAGAAAGAACGTGACTCAGCGTTTGAGGAACTTCGAAAGCGTCTCTCCGACGGGCTGATTACTCAGGAAGAATACGATAATGGAGTGAAGAAAGTCAAAGAGGCTTATCAAAAAGAACTTTTTGACCCCGTACGTTCATTGCTTGATGAGCAGACACGTATGCTTCTTGACCTGGGTCTCGCTTGGGCCGACTTTTTCAGGGGTATTTCTGAGAATGGGGAACTCTCTTTTGAAAATATCGCAGATGTTGCTATCGCTACGTTTGCAACTATGTCTGCCGCTCTGCAGATGTACTCTCAATTCATGGCTGCCCAGAAGGACATTGAACTTGCCAAGGTTGAAAAACGATATGAACGTGAAGTCGAGTTGGCTCAGGGCAACTCCTATAAAGTGGCGAAAGCTGAAAAGAAAAAAGAACAGGAAACTCAAAAAATTAAATCGGAATATGCAAAAAAGGAATTTAACGTAAAAATTCTTATGGCCGTAGCTCAGACGGCGCAAAATGCGCTGCTTGGTTATGCCGCCGGACTTCAGGCCGGTTTCCCTATGGCTGCATGGCTGGCTCCACTACTTGCCGGACTTGCGGCTGCACAAGGCGCAATACAAATTGCATTGATTAAAAAACAGCAGCAGGCTGCTGCTGCCCAGGGATACTCAAAAGGTGGTTTTACTAAGCCGGGACCGGTCGACGAGCCTGCGGGCATTGTGCATGCCGGCGAATGGGTGGCCTCGCAAAAGCTCCTCGCCAATCCTGTTGCCCGTCCGATGATCGAGGCTCTTGACCTTGCGCAGCGCACAAACACCATCGGGTCACTTAGAGCTGATGATGTCTCGCGCTCCATCCGCGCCAATGACTCTCTCGTGAGAATTGCCGAGGGTAATGACAGCTCAGCGCTCATGGTGGCCGCCGCAATGCAGATGTCGCGCACCGTTTCCCGACTTAATAACCGCCTCGACGAGCCATTCGTAACAGTAAATACTGTAACAGGTGACAAAGGCATTAAACAAGCTCAGGATGAATATACGCGCCTGATGAACAATGTAACTCCTAAATCTAAACGTAAATGATAGTATTAGTAAACGGTAAAAAGGCTGTTCTTAAAAAAGGCTTTTCTTTTGATTATATTGCCGAAAATCGACTTTTTTTAGGACGTGATGGCTATACGCTAAATATAACATTTCCAATGAAAGACTGTCCGGAAAACGTAGCCATTTTTGGGAATATCAACCGGCCGGATGTTGCCAAGAAACGAATTTCTTTCCCGTGTGAGATAATTGACGCTCATGTATCTCTCTCCGGCATAATCTTAATTACCAAGGTCTCGGATGTCGTACTTGAAGGTCAATTCGCAGAAGGCCGTTGCGGGCAGACGGCAGAAGATCCGTTTGAAAAAATATTTATCAATCGTCTGGATCTTGGTTCCTTCCCGGAAACTTCGCCGAAAAAAATCACTCCGCTCGATGCCTGGAGAAGCATCGACGAAGGAGGTATTGCTGTCGCATTGCCATGGGTAAATGAAAAGTATCCGACTGCCTCCAATAACTGGGTGTCTTACAATGATAGCTCCGACTCCTATTCCTGGCATTCAGATACGCGCCGCCTTTCCTGGCAGCCGTATTTGATTATTATTGCAGAACGAATATGCCGGGCTGTAGGATATACTTTTGACTTCACGGAATGGTGGAAGAGCGATAAACGTTTCCTTGTTATCTGTAATACGCTCCCTGCATCTTGGGACATGTTTGGATTTGCCGAAGCACTCCCGGATTGGACTGTTACGGAATTCTTTGAAAAATTGGAGTTGTTGTTGATGTGTGAGTTTGATTTCGACCATATAACCCAATCAGTGGTAATGCGTTTTTCCAAAGATGTAGTAGCGGGGCTTGCTCCTGTTAAGGTCGATAAGGTTGTTGATAGTTATAACGTCGATATATCGCGCGACGATGATGTGCAGTGCGATTATATCGCATCTAAACGTCTTGCTTATAAAGAGTGCTCACATCCTATGGCAAAATACTACGCTTGCGATTGGTTCATTAAAAAGTACGAATATGTTAAACGCTATGACACTCTTACTGAACTCCTTGAAAAAAATAAACGTCGGGATGTACACGGCAACCAGCCCGCTGTCTATTGGGGCGAACCTGTAGATGGTCGTAATAATGCCTCGACTGTGCCTTATTTGCTCTACGCGGCTGATGTTGATGCCTATTTCATCTTTTATTCCGTAGATACGGATGTTTATACTGATCGCCGTTATACGCAGGTCTATATTCTAATCCCCGTAAATGTTTTCGGCAATGGATGTCCTGAAGATGTCAATGACAATACAGAGGAGATTGAATTCGTGCCTGCCTGCATCATGGATACGTATATAAGTGAGAGTGATGATATGGGCAATATGCTATTTTTGTCCCTTGACGATAATGACGATGACAATTCATTTGGCGGATCTCGCCCTGTAGAAGATGTTCGCGAGCCTCAAATACGTCAACCTACGCCGGCTCTTTATTTGGAGAATGGCGAACAGGAGGCTGTCACCGCTTTTTATGACGTTATCTATGTGGCATATTGGACTGGCCATATTTTGGAAAAAGGTAAGTCTCCTTGTCCATTCGTTGACACAGCTCTCGTGTCTCGAGACTGGCGTGACCTCCATTTTAGCGGACCTAACCTTCGTATTGCCGGCACTGCTTCGCACCCGGAAAATTCTTTAACCGCTTCGCTTCCTCAGATAGACGCTGCGCAGAAGTCCAAATACTCCTGGATTGCCGATACAATACCCAATCCCCGTGCTATATTCAATATCCGTGGCCGCCGATATCTATGCGAAAAAATAACTGCGACTTTTACCGAGAACGGCATGTCGCAGTTACTCAAAGGCGAGTTCTATCCACTACTGGATGACTGAATGTTTTAGTTTTGACTTGACCACAGACTTGGACAGATGTTTGTCCAAGTCTGATTTGTTAAGAACACTCCCCCGGCAATTTCGCCTATGGGGGGGGATGACCCATCTCGACAAGTACTGCTGCTTTTCAGAGCGCCCCATCGAGGTGGAAGATGTCGGGATTTACATCTTCTCTGTGGTCGGTGTAAATTTCTGTTATCTCCAGAGACGAGTGCCGCGCCTGATCACGGACCTCTATTGCCGGGAGCTTCGCTTTTAGCATCGCCGTGATGCCGGTGTCTTTAAGCGAGTAGAATTTCCACTCTCGCTTAAGTCCGAGAGGTCTCCGGAGATTTCTCCAGTGATCTCGGAATATCTTAGGATCAATCTCATCCTGTCCGGGTCGTAGCTTGTTCGAGAATATAAAATCGTCTATGGGCGCCGAGAATACTCCCAGAGCTACCGCATATAGTATGACTTTCTTCGGAAGTGTTATCGTCTGCTTCTTTTTGTTTTTGCTGCATTCTGCCGGAATGGTGACAGTCCCGGATTTCAGGTTGAAATCACGCACTCGTAAGCGTGTCATTTCTACCGGGCGAATGAAGCAATAATATAACAGATAACATGCGAGGAGGAAATGCGGGTCATTCGCCCGGCAATAGTCAGCAATACGACCGATAACGTCAAGAGGTATGCACTCTCGCTCTTTCTTATATAGCCGCTTGCTGATGGGCGAGATGCCGTCGGTCGGCTTGCTCTGTAAGTAACCCTTATCTACGAGAAATCCGGAAAACACCCGGAGAAAATTCAGGTAGTTATTCCTCGTCTGTGCGCTGTTGTTGCGCTCGATGAACACATAGTCCAGGAAGTCGACGCAAAATTTGCGGTCGAATTGGTAAACATAATATGTCGGCCGCTTTTTAGTGATATACTCTCGCATTATTTTGACATACGACTTATAGCCGTCGTATGTCTCCTTGCGGAAATAACCGTGCGCCAACATTTTCTCGATGTGTGCCTCGTATCGCGTGACGGCGTCTTCGAAAACTATCAGGTCGCCGACGTCCTTGGCTATCCACGGATTCCATCCTTTGTTTAATTGATCTGTTAACCGCTTAATCACTCCACGGGCATACGTTCTGCGATTGGTTATGCCTTTAATCCGATTTAGCTTAATTGTTTTGCGACGCATTTTCCCCTGCTCCGGGTCGTAAGCTCGAAACTCGATGTAGCTGCCTGCTCCATTATCCTTGTAGGTGGGGAGGTCAAACATACGAGCGGCCAAAACGCCGCTCTGGTTGGTAAGATTGGGGTTGTTGCCTGATTTTTTAGGCGTGGAAGAATTTTTTTGACACATTTTTTTTGACATTTTCAGGCTCGAAAATGTCGGTGGTTACTATACCGTAAAAAAACGATGTGTTCCGTTCTTGTTCCGGCTATTTAGATGAAATGGGCGTAACCCTGTGAGTTATACCCATTTGCTAAATTTTTGTCGGGGTGACAGGATTCGAACCTGCGACCACCTGGTCCCAAACCAGGTGCGCTACCGGACTGCGCTACGCCCCGCCGTTGTTTTTGTGATGCAAAGATAATGCTTTTTTTTGTATTGTGCAATAATGCTGTCGCGATGCGATTTATTTTTTAGTCGTTTCGGTTTTGTCGGCCGGCGAGAGGATTGTCGTGTAGTCGGCCGGGTTGCCGAAGAGTTGTGCCGCGCGTGCTACCGCAGGGTCGAAGCGTATGCCATAGGCCACGGCGCCGCGGTTGTAGTAGTAGCGGCGGAGGAGTTCGGGCACGAGGTATTCGCTGATGCGTTCGCGCTGTGTGTCGAGGTCTTTGTCAAGGTCGTGCTGAAGCGATTTACGCAGTTCGGCAATCTGGGTCTTGACGTTTTCGTCGAGATAGCCTTCGCGGTCGGCGGCTTTTTCAAGCTGGTCGATGATTGTCTCGCACACTTTGTCGTATTCGATGGTGGCAGGGTCGATTGACTTTTTGAATTCGTCGTAGATTTCATCGGTCATCTCAAACTTGTCGGGAGCGGGTATTTCGGGATGCTCGGCGGCGTATTGGGTGGCGAAGTCAAAATGGTGGTTGCCGGCTACGATGTTGTAGGTGAGGCGGCTTATTTCGGGATATTCGATTTTTATGTCGGGGGTGATGCCGCCGCCGTCGCGCACGGTGCGTCCGGCGCGGGTATGGAATACGTTGGTGAGAGAGTCGGGTGTGCGTGCGACAGAGCCGTCGGGGTTGCGGTGGGAGTAGTCGATGGCCTGTATGAGGCGTCCGCTGGGTATGTAGTAGCGCTGCGTGGTGACTTTGACTATTCCGTTGTAGGGGAGGGGGAATGTCGACTGCACGAGGCCTTTGCCATAGGAGCGTTCGCCGATGATGACGGCACGGTCGAGGTCCTGGAGCGCTCCGGAAACGATTTCGGCCGATGATGCGGAACCGTCGTCGATGAGTACGGCAAGAGGGGTGTCGGGAGCTACGGGAGCGCCGGTGGTGCGGTAGGTTTTTTCATTTGTGACGGCGCGGCCGCGGGTGCGGAGCACTTCGGTGCCTTTGGGCACGAAGAGGCTCACGATGTTGACGGCGCTTTCGAGGAGTCCGCCACCGTTGCCTCGGAGGTCGAGTACGAGGCCTTTGACTCGCGGGTCGGCGATGAGTTGGGTGACAGCTTTCTTGACTTCAGGATATGATTTTTCGTTGAATGTGGTGAGCTGTATGTAGCCTACGGTGTCGCGCACTACGCCGTAGTAGGGGAGTGTGGGGACTTCGATTTTGGCGCGAGTGATGTCGACGGTGAGGGTGGTGTCGCCGTTGGCGAGGGGACGGCGTACGGTGACGCGCAGTTTGGTTCCGGCCTGTCCGCGCAGTCGGTCGCGCACTTTGTCGCTGCCGAGGGTGCGCACAGAGTCTCCGTCGATGGTGAGGAATACGTCGCCGGCTTTGAGTCCGGATTTGGCCGACGGGGTGCCTTCCTGCGGTTCGGTGACGTAGGTCTCTTTGTTTTTGCGTTGCCCGATATATGCCCCGATGCCTCCGAATTCGCCTGTTGAGATGGTCATGAAGTCTTCCTGCATCTCTTCGGGGATGTATTCAGTGTAGGGGTCAATCTCGTTGAGCATGGCGTTGATGGCCGTGGTTATTGACTTGTTTGCGTCGATTGAGTCGACGTACATGGTGTTGAGTGTCTTGTAGATGGAAGTGAAGATGTCGAGGTTGCGCGCCACTTCTTTTTTGTTGCCCGGGGCTGCGGTGAGCGAGGCGATGCCTGACATCGCGGCCATTGCGAGGGCTATATGTCGGAGTTTCATAATCGTGTTGTGTATGAAGTTGGGGGTATTCGTCATTCGATTTCGCCGTCGAGGGCTTTGCGCATGGTGCGCGGTATCATGAATGAGGTATAGATCTGTATGGCTGCCCCGGCGAGGGTGAATGCAAGCCAGTTGCGGGTGGTGTCCTTTTCGTAGAACATGAAAAAGGCTGCCGCGCAGAAGAAGATTGCGCTCCACAGTTCGATGCGGTAGAGCCGTTTGAGGCGCAGTATTTTGCCTTTGTAGGTGTTGAACAGTCTTGCTATGAGCACTATGGCTGCGCCTGCCGTAAACAGGTATTTGAATGTGTCGGGCATGTCGCGGTATATGGCGTTGCGTCCGTTGAGTATGGGCAGAAGCGTTCCGGCAGCTATCAGCAGCAGGCCGATTGATGTGGCAATAGTCCAGGCCGGGGCGGATTTGGGTCCGGCCACGTCTTCATAACTGACTTTTCTGTCGGTGCGTCGGGTATTCTTTTCTTTCATAAATCATTCTATAATGTAGACATCTTCACCAGGGCGTTGCATCCCGTATTTTTCACGTGCCACACGTTCGAGTTCCTCTTTGTCGGAAAGAAGAAGGCGGTTGAGCTCGTAATATTTTTTCAGCGTATCCTGGTTCTCTTTTTTCTCTTGTTCTAAACGTTTTATCTCTCCCTGTAGTTCACGCAGATTGCCGTAGGAGTTGTCGTTGAAAAACAGAACATAGACGTAGAGCGCCAGCAGTCCGACAAACAGCAGCGATATATATCTGCGGCACCATCCGATAAACGAATTTTTCTGTTTTTTCTCTTCCATGGAGGGGTGTTTATTTGCGAGGTTGTTGCAAGAACTCGGTTTTTGCTTTCCGCGGTTGAAAACCGCGGCTACTGCGTAGTTGATTATCAGCTACCTGACGGCTGCACCGGGGCGCAGCCCTATAAGATGATGTGTCATATCTGTAATAAGTAACTGTTTAAAATTATTTTATATTAACCGTTCTCATTATTTCAATATTCTGTCGGAGTCTTTTTCGTCGCTTTCCATCTCGTCATCAGTCATGTAGCTCGCTACACTCCTTCTTCCTCACCGGAAATCGCCTGAAAAATTCTCTCGCCATAATATTAAAATAATTTTGAACAGTTACTTATATTACAAGTTCTGCAACGACCTTCAATATTTTGTTTTGACAATCAGTCTCAATAACTTAATCGCTATTGTGGCTTTACATATTGCAAAAATAGCAAAAATAATTCGCATTCTGCTATGCGTTAACTATTTTTTATGCTGATGATAGACGAAAAAATGATGTATAAATTTTTTATTATGCAGCGCAAACATAATGTTTGCGCTGCATAATAATTATTGGGGTGCAAAACGTGGTAGATATCACGACATCGCCCCTCCGGGGCTATTGTGGGGATGGTGTCCTGTTCCCCGGGCTTCGGACACTCCGTGCCCTCCGCGCCGGGGTTAATCACAATCCTCGAGCCTCCGGCTCTCCGCTACAATATCATATACATCATATACTGCCCCGGATCATATGCTGCCCCGGCGGCGATGAGGCGCCATCTAAGTTTCGCAAGTCAGGCAGGCGACTAACTTGCGAAACTTGAATTGCACAATATATTGCGTTTGTGGCAGTAAGAGCTTTAATCGCAAAATCGCAAAATCTTTGTGTGACAGTGGTAAAAAGATAAGATTTATGTTGTGAAAGTTAAAAAAACGGTTTATCTTTGCCGTGCATATCGCTTTCCGAAGCCCGATATGGGCCGGGGGCGGGTGCAGACATTATACAGGAGCGTTTATCAGCGCTCATTCTTGACTGATAGGAATCTCGCAAGTTCTTTTGTCTGTGTCAGGAATGAAGCAACGGTAGATGCCTTTTCGGGTATGATTTATAGTGACGGCTCAGTGATGAGTCGGCATTGTCATATCATACAGCGTGAGGCTTCGGCGTTGCTCTTTCTACACAGACGGGCAATGCGAGAGCCTCTATCAGTGGGAAGAGTAACGATACAGGCTTTCACGCTTCCTTTTTTATAAACCAGTCAGTCCAATCCGGGAGGCCTACAGGACAAGGTAATACTATCATGAAAGAAGACAAAAACGAAGAACTGCAATCACGTCGCAGTTTCTTCAAAAACGCCGCCAAAGCCGCGTTACCTATCATTGGTGCAATCGCATTAGCACACATGCCGGCAATTGCCAAGCCTCGGGAAAATCCGACATCTTGCACAGGAACATGTTATGGGACATGTTATGGCGCATGTAAAGGTTGCAGTACAACCTGTACTGGGACATGTTCAAGAGCTTGTACTGGCTGTTCAACCACTTGTTCAGGAACCTGCAGTGGTAGTTGTAAACATTCCTGTACTTACGCCAATCGTTAAAAACTCGCCGATAGAAAGTTATAGTGTGTTTTACATGTTATGACTTTCTATTGGTCTTATAATCAAGCCAATGGAAGAACCTATACGGCCAATGGAAGATGCCTGGCAGCAAGGCATATCAAAAAATATAACGTTTATAGTAACAAAAGATTGTCAACTGGCGTGTAAATACTGCTATTTAGTAGGGAAAAATTCAAAAGAAAGAATGTCTTTTGATATTGCAAAACAGTCGATTGATTATATATTGTCAAATCCTGAACTCTTTAATGAACCCTCTGTAGAATTTGATTTTATTGGAGGGGAGCCATTAATGGAAGTAAAACTTATTGATAGGATTTGCGATTATTTAAAATCCCAAATGTAT
This sequence comes from uncultured Muribaculaceae bacterium, assembly GCA_947174635.1. GTDB lineage: Bacteria > Bacteroidota > Bacteroidia > Bacteroidales > Muribaculaceae > JAGBWK01. The sequence continues at coordinate 13,553 of CAMWJS010000033.1, read as the reverse complement.
AAAAGAAATCATAAGTGGTTCAATTCATATCGTTTTTGTTTTGCTACAAATGGTCTTTTATATTCATCTAAAGATGTTCAAGAATTTATCAATAAAAATCATACTCATTTAAGTATCGAAATTACTATTGACGGAACTAAAGCAAAACATGATTTAAATAGAATTTATAAAGATGGGAGAGGTTCATATGAAGATGTGGTAAAGAATATTCCTCTTTGGTTGGAACAGTTTCCGGATTGCGGTACTAAAGTTACAATTAGTCATGCGGATTTACCATATGTTTGTGAAAGCGTTATGCATCTTTTTTCATTAGGAATAAAAGTTGTTAATATTAATGTAGTTTTTGAAGATGTATGGGTTGATGGCGATGATAAGATATTTGAGACACAATTATTAAATCTTGCTGATAAGATTATAGATAATAATCTATATGAGAATTGTGTTTGCTCATTTTTTGTTGAGAATATAGGGAAGCCGATGGATCAGATCTTAGATAATGGAAATTGGTGCGGGTCAGGTAAAATGTTGTCAATTGATGCTGCCGGAAATTTCTATCCATGTACACGATTTGCTCAATATTCACTTAGAGAGAAGAAATGTGTAATAATAGGGAACTGTGTTGATGGAATTGACAGCAATAAACTCCGACCGTTCCTTACTCTTGACCGAACGACACAGTCGCCGCAGAAATGTATAGACTGCGAAGTGGCGAGCGGTTGTGCGTGGTGTCAGGGCGAGAATTATGACGCGGCTGATACGGACACTATCTATCAGCGTTCTACAGCGATATGCAAGATGCATAAGGCGCGCGTCCGTGCCAATAACTATTATTGGAACAAGCTTTTCCGTAAACTGGAATTGGAAGGACGCCGCGAAGAATATAACGCTACTCACAAGAAACAAACCGAAAAGCCATGCTGAAATACCTGATAATACCGTTGGCGAATGACGCTGTGTCATTCTGCCATTATGAAAGAGGAAACGCGTCTGACAGACTGATTGATATCGATATGCTCAAAAAGGCAATCTTTTGGGCGATGACCGAAAACGTGAATGTACAGTTCGTATATCCCGACAAGGAAATGCCGTCGGAATATAAGCCAGTCATCGACACAATAGACCATGCCAAGATTGTCAGCTCGCATTGCGAAGATAAGGTGCTGACCGATGAGGCGGATATTGTGGTTTTTGACGGTTGGAATGACCTTGATGCTTTCAAATGCCAGTCGGGAAAAAGCTACGTGGTACGTACTGACAAATCAGGCCTTTTCGATAATGCCGATGTATTTAAATCGTTATTTCCCAAACTTGACAGACTTGTTGTTGTCATCACTGACATAGATAAATTTCAAGAGTCGGATTTTCAGAAATATGAGGCATTGTTAAATGCTATGATACCCATAATCAAAGAGGAATACGGAAAAGGGCATTCACTGCACTTTAATCTGCTTACCGACAGGATGTTTCTCGACAAGATGAACAACTGCAATGCCGGCGATGAAACCATCACGCTTGCGCCGGACGGCAAGTTTTATATCTGTCCGGCATTCTATCTCGACGGCAGCAAGGCGGTCGGCGACATGGAAACCGGGCTCGATATAAAAAATCGACAACTTTACCGCCTCGACCACGCTCCGATTTGCCGCAAATGCGATGCGTGGCAATGCCGTCGCTGCGTATGGCTTAACCGCAAGACCACGCTTGAAGTCAACACTCCGAGCCACGAGCAGTGTGTCGTAGCTCACATCGAACGCAACGCCTCGCGCCGTCTCCTCGAGGAAATCAGAACTTTGGGCGAGTTTCTTCCTGAAAATGAGATTAAAGAAATAGATTACCTTGACCCGTTTGAAATAATAAAACAATGAAAAAAGTAATAGGAAAAGTAACAGAACAGGAGCGCAATGAGATACAGACGCTTTTCGAGCGCCGCAACGGCCTCGCTGAATTGGCAAAGATACTTACTGCCGACAATGCCGAGCTGTATGAGCGTCTTATAATGGACATGGGAGAGACTGGCTCGAAATTTCAGAACTGGTGGGACACGATGTCGCAGAATTATCAGTGGGAGAGTGCCGAAGGCGGCCATTGGGAGATAAATTTCGATACGTGCGAAATAGTATTGGTGACACCTGAATAACAGTGCAATTATGATAACAGCTTTTATAGGAACTACAGAGTTGCTGCTCATAGGCGGATTGGCTCTATTGTTGGTCGGCGGGAAGAAACTTCCCGAGATGATGCGCGGATTGGGCAAAGGCGTCCGCGAGTTCAAGGACGGAATGAAGGAGACGCCGGAAGAGGCTCAACACGGCGAGGAGTCGGGGGATACTGCCGGTCGGGCTGACGATACATCAGACGCAAAGGAGTGACGCGTATGTCGTCGGATGAACAGATGCTGACGTTCGGAGGGCATCTCGGTGTCCTCCGCAAGATGTTGAGGCGGGTGCTGGTGGTGACGCTGGTGTTTGCCTGCATTATCTTTGCTTTGAAAGAAGTCACGTTTTCGGTGCTTTTGGCGCCGGGTCAGTGGGATTTCTGCACTTACCGGTGGCTGGAACGGATTGTGTGGATTTTTGACCCCGGGTTCAGGTTCGAGGAGTTTCATGTCGACCTTATCGCGACGGATCTGTCGAGCCAGTTTATGACGCATATCTCGACGTCGATTTATTTGGGGCTGCTTTGCGCGTCGCCGTTCATAGTGTACGAGTTGTTTAAGTTTGTTTCGCCGGCGTTGCTGGAGAGCGAGCGGAAATATTCGGTGCGGATAGTGAGTATTGTCTATCTGCTGTTTATCGCGGGCGTGATGATGAGTTATTTCATATTGTTCCCGATTTCGTTCCGTTTCTTAGGCACATATTCGGTGGCGGAGAGTGTGCACAGCACAATCACGCTCGACAGCTATATCTCCACATTCGTTACGCTGACGCTGATGATGGGGCTTGTGTTCCAGTTGCCGGTGGTGGCATTCGTGCTGGGCAAGATGGGTATGGTGCAGTCGGCGTATCTTGTCAGATACCGCCGGTATGCGTTCCTGATTATCTGCGTCGTGGCGGCGATAATCACTCCGCCCGATATAATGACGCTCGTGCTTGTCGCTGTCCCGCTTTACATGATGTATGAGGTGAGCATCCGCGTGATCCGTTCAACCGAACGTCACCGGTTGGAAAAACAGTAGGGCAAGGTTAGTTTTGAATGGGGAATTTTGAATTCCCGCACATTTTTAACAAGGGAACAAATGGTCTGGCAACGGTACGGTCGGTGCTGTTGTCAGGCTGTTGTGCTGTTTGTGGGTGGTGCATGTTCTTTTTGTGCGGAGGTGTGATAAATTTTTCGTATTTTTGCGGATATGTTTTTTGCGCGTTATCGCATCTGAGATATGGAATTTGAATTCAATTTGGATATTATATATTCGCATGTGGCGCAGGCTTTGGCCGGCGCGGGGCTTTTGGCGGCTTTTTATCTGGTTTTTGTGTATCGGCGCAGGATTGCGGCTGTGGTAAGACATCACCGCACCACGTCGCGGCTTGCCGCGGAGGGGACGCAGCGTCAGATTCCGGCCTTGTCGGTGATAATATACTGCAAGGACAGTGCGCGGGCGCTGGAGAGGATGCTGCCTGAAGTGCTGGCGCAAAATCTTGATGTGCCCTTCGAGGTGATTGTGGCTACGGACGGTCGGAGCGAGCATGCGGAGGATGTGGTGAAGCTGCTGTCGGTGGAGCATAAGAATCTGCGTATGACGTATGTGCCTGACGAGGCTCATGCCCTGTCGCGCAAGAAACTGGCGGTGACGCTTGGCATCAAGGCTGCGCGCTATGACTATGTGGTTCTGACCGATGCAAATGCGAGGATTATGTCGTATGACTGGCTGAAGCTCATAGGACGGCATTTCGCTGACGGGAAGGATGTGGTCATCGGGTCGGGTTTTCCGGACGGAGAGCGCAGGCTGAGCGGCATGGACAATTTCAATATGCTGGCCGACAAGGTGACCTATCTGTCGAGTGCGGTAAAGGGGCGTGCTTACCGTGGGGCGGAATGCAATATGGCTTTCCGACGCCAGCTTTTCTTTGACAACAACGGGTTTACCGATTCGGTGGGACTTCACCACGGTATTGACGATATATTCCTGAGCCATATTGTGAAGCGCGGCAATTATGCCGTGGAGCTATCGGGGCAGGCTCAGGTGGGGATGAATGTCGAGGCTCTTGCAGGCGACTATGGCCTGGAGAGGGTGCGGCATGAGTTTACCGGGCGCAGGCTCAGCAGGTGCTCGCGCCGTCTGATGGGTGCGGGGTCGCTGCTTATGTGGGTGTGGCTGGGAGTCACGGTGGCTGCCGGAGTGATGTTTATGCCTGAAGTGCTTCCGCTGGCGGCGTTGCTGACTGTGGGTGCGGCGTGGATTACGCTGGCGGGTGTGGCGTGGTGCAAGGCTGCGAAGGCGCTGCATGTGCCGTTGAGGGGATGGCTTGTGCCGGTGTATATGTTCGTGCGTCCGTTGACCACGTTTGCCATGAGATTGAAAGGCCGCATGCGTCGTTCGGCCAATTATACATGGGCGAAACCTGTCTGATAAATAGATTATTACAATGGCAAAGCGTAAAAGAAAATCGACATTGATGACGCGGCAGGCCGCGCGTCGCCGTAAGCGTGGTTCGATGAACCGTTCACTTGTCTTGCTGCTGCTCGTGGCGGCAATTTTTGCCGGGGCGCGTTATATGCTGAGTCAGCAGAAAAACGGTGCGGCGCTTCAGCACGTCGACAATCTCACATATGTCAGGACGGCTCCCGGACTGAAGGAGGAAATCATCAATTACAAGGGAATGACGGTGTCGTTCAATCCCGATCTGCATATACCCAACTGGGTGGCGTGGGAACTGACGGCGGAAGAGGCACGCGGTACGGAGTCGAGGGCCGACAGGTTTCTCAACGACCCGGATGTGGCGGGGTGCGCGTTTCCGTCCGATTATACGGGTAGCGGGTATGACCGCGGCCACATGGCTCCGGCAGGCGATATGAAATGGGACAAACAGGCCATGGAGGAGACATTCTTCCTGACGAATATCCTCCCCCAGGACGGTTCGCTCAATCGCGGCACATGGAAAAAGATAGAGGAGAAATGCCGCGCCCGTGCGGCTGTAGACTCGGCGGTAATCATAGTGTGCGGGCCGGTGCTGACGGATGAGCCGTACGAATATATCGGCAGCACACGTGTGGCGGTGCCCCGGCGCTTGTTCAAGGTGGTGCTGTCGCCGTGGGCCGAGACTCCGCAGGCAATCGGTTTTCTGATGAACAACGGGGCCGTGCCGGGCGGCATGCAGGCTGCGGCCGTGACTGTTGATGAAATAGAGGCGCTGACGGGCCACGATTTTTTTTCGTCGCTTCCCGATTCGATAGAGAGCCGGCTTGAGTCAAACATCAATTTCACACGCTGGAGCCGCCTCAAATAGCAATACATGACTGTTGCGGTCGCAGGCGTCGCAGACATTATCGGTAATGACAATGATAGAAATAGAACTCAATGATACAATATGCGCAATCTCCACGCCTGCAGGTGTGGGTGGCATTGCAGTAATCCGCATCAGCGGACCTCAGGCAATAGAAATCACTGACAGCCTTTGGAAAGGCAGGAGTCTTGCCGGGGCGGCGTCGCATACAGTGCACTACGGCAGTATTCTTGACCGTAGCGGTGCGATTATCGACGATTGTGTGGCGACAGTGTTCCGCGGCCCGAAATCTTTTACCGGCGACGATGTGGTGGAACTGTCGGTCCACGGATCGGTATATGTGCAGAAAGCTGCGGTCAAAACTCTTGTCGATGCCGGAGCACGGCTTGCGGAGCGTGGCGAATTTACACGGCGGGCATTTGCAGCAGGCAAAATGGACCTCGCGCAGGCCGAAGGTGTGGCCGACCTGATTGCCTCCCGCAGCCGTGCGGCCCATGATATCGCAATCAGGCAGATGAAAGGCGGATTTTCGGAACGCCTGCAGATGTTGCACGACAGCCTGCTCGAACTCGCATCGTTGCTTGAACTGGAACTCGATTTTTCGGAGGAGGACGTTGAGTTTGCCTCGCGCAGGAAATTGCTTGAGCAGGCTCAGGATTTGCGTGGCGAGATAACGCGTATGGCATCGTCGTTCGACAGCGGAAACGCAATCAAAGAGGGTATACCTGTGGCTATCGTAGGACCGACAAATGTAGGTAAGTCATCGTTGCTCAACGCGATAGTGGGTGACGACCGTGCCATAGTGTCGGATATCCACGGCACCACGCGCGACCTGATTGAGGACACCGTGAACATCGGTGATTTCACCTTCCGTTTTATCGATACCGCCGGCATACGCGACACCTCCGACACGATAGAGAAACTCGGCATCGACCGCAGCCGTCAGGCCATCGGCAGGGCCACAATCCTTCTCCAGGTGATTGATGCCGCCAATCCGCAAAAAAGCGAATATCTGCAAAATATCACCGACAGCCAGCACCTTGTGGCAGTAATCAACAAAACAGATGTAGCGCCCTCTGACGAGGCAAAAACTATGGTTTGCGGAGCGGAAGCAGTAGTTGAGGTTTCAGCAAAAACACATCATGGCATCGACACATTGCGACATGCATTGACCGAAATCGCACAAACCCTATTGGCAGGCAACGGCGACATAATAGTGACAAACGCACGTCACTATCAGGCACTTGTTGACGCGCTTGTCCCCCTGCAACGCGTGATTGACGGCCTGACCTCCAACCTCTCCGGCGACTTCATCGCCCAGGACCTCCGCGAAGTCCTCCACCACCTCGGCTCCATAACAGGCACAGTAACAACAACAGAAATCCTCACCACAATCTTCACTCGCTTCTGCATCGGAAAGTAATTGATTATCAATACTTTATATTGATGGCAATTGACTATTACTGAGCGATAAAACTTAATACATTCAAGAACGCCTAATGCTGATAACTGTCAGTGTTAGGCGTTTTTATGCACTATTTTGTACGGATTTTGTACGACAGCGACTCATTTCACCCCAAGCGTCGGCAAGGTGGTGGAGAAAGTGGTACGTCACGGTACGTCGTGATACGCCATGATACGATTATTGACGAAATTAACACGTATAACATGAGTAGCAACATCAAAGTCGAGAGAATCTGTGAATGGTGCGGAAAGAAATTCATCGCCCAGACTACAGTGACACGCTTCTGCTCGAAGCGGTGTGCCGAGCACTCTTACAAGGAGAGACTACGGCAAAAGAAAATGGCAGTATCAAATCTTGAAACTGCATCAGTGCCCAATGGCAATAAATGGAGAGATAAGGATTATCTGACCCCTACCCAAGCAGCCGACTTACTCGGAATTGGAAGGATGTCAATATATCGCTATATCCGTAATGGAAAAATGAAGGTGGTTCGGTTTCAGCGAAAGACTCTCATCAGCAAAGCCGATATTCAGGCGATGTTTGATTTTCTGACACCAAAAGAAACGGAGTTGTCTGAAACTGCTGAAAGAAAATCAAAGTCAATCTCTGATTTCTATACCCGAGCTGAAATTCGTGAGAAGTTCGGAGTGAAGGATTCATGGATATATAAGGTGGTTGCCGAGAACAATGTGCCGAAGACAATTCTTCGTGGCAAGGCTTATTTCAGCAAGAGCCATATCGACCGACTTTTTTCGGCGAGAAAAGAGAATCCGGAAATTACAGAGTGGTATTCGGTGGAGGATATTCAGTCCAAGTATGGCATGACCCTTTCGGCGATTTACTCGCTGGTGTCGAAAATTGGGATACCGAAGCGCAAAGAAGGGCCGAAGGTCTATTACTCCAAATATCACTTTGATGTGGCTAAAGGTGCCAAGTCAGCCGAGGATGTAGAGTTTATTTCAGTGGCTGATGCCATGGAAAAATACTCGCTTACCCGAGACCAACTGTATCACTACGTCAAAACATATAAGATAACCAAGCTCCGCTGTGGCAAGTATGTCAAACTTAACGCCAAAGAGTTAGCCGAGTTATTCAACCCCAAGATTGAGTTATAATCCGGTGATTTTTGTCACCCTATAACCACCTCATACTTTTGCGCATTATAAATCTAAAACAAAGAAATATGGAATCAGCAACCATCACCAAAGTGACCCTCCGAAAAGAAAAACTCCGCAGCGGCAAACTGTCGCTCTATCTCGACTACTACCCTCCCATCTGGAATCCGCACATCAAAAAGATGTCGCGCCGAGAGTTCCTTGGTCTCTATCTCATCGGTAACCCCAAGGACAAGTTTGAGCTTGACTACAACGAGGAGATTATGCTCAAAGCCCGTGGCATTCGCGCCACTCGCGAGTTGGCTATCATCAATGAGGAGTTCGGTTTTCTCGACCGCACCAAGAAACAGGCGGACTTTCTTGAATACTTCGAGAGCAAGACCAAAGAGAAATATCAGAAATGGGAAATCGTATATAAGCACTTCAAGGACTTCTGCAACGGGCGTTGTCTCGTTAAAGACGTAACCATCGGACTCTGCAACGACTTCCGAACATATATTCTGAAAATACGTGTGAAACAGTCAGGCAAAATCATATCCCGCAACTCTGCCGCCGGATATTGGTCAACATTCCGTGCTTTGCTGAAACTCGCCCATAAGGAAGGCTGGCTTCGGGAAAATATCAATGACTATCTGGATCGCATCGACTGGGAAGAACCGAAAATCAACTATCTCGAAATCGAGGAGGTGAAGAAGTTGGCTGCTACCCCTTGCAAGGTTGAGGTACTGAAAAGAGCTTCTCTCTTCGCCTGTATGACCGGACTTCGCATAAGTGATATTCTGCAACTCCGTTGGGAGAATATTGAGTTGTCGCCCGATGGCGGCTACTGTATGCGTATCCGCACCCAGAAAACTAAGACGCAGGCAACACTGCCATTGAGCGATGAAGCCTTGTCGTACTGCGGCGAACAAGGTCGCGGCATGGTATTCAAAGGACTGAGTCGCGCCCACACCCGTGAGCCGTTCAAGAAATGGCTCAAAGATGCCGGTATCAAGAAGAAAATCACCTTTCACGGACTCCGCCACACTTACGCTACACTCCTTATTACCAACGGCACTGACATCTACACAGTCAGCAAGATGCTTACGCATAAAAACGTGGCCACGACGCAGATCTACGCCGAGGTCGTAAACCAAAAGAAACGCGACGCCGCTAATTCCATCTCGCTGAAATAACTTCCAAGTGAAACATCCCAAATATTAAAAGCGAATCACCCCAAAAACACCAAATAAATCACCCCAAAAACACCAAACCTCTTGCGAATATCGTTAATTATTAGTAGCTTTGCGCAAAATACAGTTTATGGAATACTTATCTCGAACCGCGGACCCAATATTACATCTTCTATTAGACGCTTTTGGAGCAATTTTGATAGAAGGGCCTAAGTGGTGTGGAAAGACTACAACCGCGGAACAAATGGCTAAGAGCGTTATAAAATTGCAAGATCCGGATATGCAAGAAGACTATCTCGTCACCGCTCAATCAAAACCATCGCTTTTGCTTAACGGCGAAACGCCTCGTCTTATCGATGAGTGGCAGGACATACCTGTCCTTTGGGATTCAGTACGTACGATGGTTGATAAACGCAGTAAACCGGGACAGTTCATTCTTACAGGATCTAACACCGTGCCACAAGACAAAATCAAACATTCAGGAACGGGACGTATTGCTACTCTCAGAATGCTACCCATGAGTTTATGGGAGTCTAAAGAGTCATCTGGGCAAGTGTCAATTTCGGAATTGTTTAACAATGCTGATTATGATTTTGACGGCGCAACATCAAAACTGTCAATTGAAGATTTAATTTTTGCGGCTTGCCGAGGGGGATGGCCTGCGTCTCTCAATGGCAATACTCCTGCCGCGCAGCTGTTGGTAGCCCGTAACTACATCAATAGTGTTTGTGCTAAAGATATTTCTCGCATTGATGGAAAGAATCGTGATGAAAAGCTATCAAGACAAATTTTGAGATCATATGCCCGGAATATTTCCACTTTAGCTAAGAAGACATCCATACTTGAAGACATAACGGCATCTAAGGATATCAATTGTAGTATTCCGACTCTTGATGATTACATCACAGCTCTGGAACGTTTGTTCGTAATTCAAGATATAGAGGCATGGTGTCCGGCAATCAGAAGTAAAACGACTATTCGCAGTGCGCCCAAGCGGGGATTCTGTGATCCCTCTATTGCGGTAGCCGCACTTGGTCTAACTCCGGATGCGCTGAAAATGCAGTTAAAGACCTTCGGTTTCATTTTTGAGCAGATGTGTATTCGTGATCTTCGTGCATATACGATTGACCTTGACAGTCAAATCTCCTATTATCGTGATAGATATGGACTGGAGGCTGACGTAGTCCTTCATCTGCCAGATGGCAGATATGCTCTGATAGAATGCAAACTTGGCAGCATGGAAATTGAAAAAGGTGCAGAACACCTGCTAAAAATCAAAGAACTCATCCATGAGAAAAACAAGGTAGAAAAGCAGATGCCCATTAGAGAACCGGATCTGCTGATTATCCTCACAGGAGGCACAATGGCCTATACCCGCAATGATGGCGTAAAAGTAATACCACTTGCGGCTCTTAAACCATAACTAAATGAGAAATAGAATTATACGACTATACTATCGTACCAAGGATCTTAGCGTCTGCAGATTTTGGGAGAATATCGGAAGATGGTTTTCCTATTTCAATATATCACGTCGTATCTATGACTTTGATTATTCAAGCATTCTCGCTGTTGAACGGCATCAGATAAGCCGAGTGCGCGATTCAATAGCGCATTACCATAATCATCTGTACGCAGAGCGTGATATTGAACGCCTTAATCTTGCATTAAGGTTGTTGGACATTATAGAAGAGAACGGATGTTGCGAACGTATCGGCAAGCCGTTTAACATAGTAAAATGTAAAAATAAGGAGGATTTGTATGAAATTGAAGACGATCCTGAATCCTACTACACCATACCGGTTTATGTGAATTACAAAAATGCCATGCGGTTTTGTAAGATAGAATTATCCAGATATACAGATAGTAAAGATGGCGCACTATGGCAATCACATCTGAGAGTTGAAAAGGCATGGCATACATACCATACGCTCAGGCTTTACTTTATGCGAAGTTGGTGGGATTGATTTTATATTAATACTTGGGGGGTGAACAAAGCTGTGGGTTAAATTGTCTATAAAGACGTGAAATTTTAATCCACTATTTGCTTATGAGAAATACGCCCCAGCGCACGAGGAGCTATGCTTCCCCTACCCGGGACAAAATTTTTATCTGGAGTGCCGTTGTTGCCGGATGTGGCATAATGGCTTTACTTGGTCGCCACGCTGCCATTCACCGTTTTGGCACTGACCAATTTACCGGCAATGTACTCTTTGCCGTTTTCTTTGTCCTCTCAATCGGTCTTTATTGCGGTTTTCAATCGGTAATCGAAGACATGTTCAACCGCCTTCAATCTCTTTTTTGCCGCCGTGAAGTCATGGCTATGGCAGAAACGACTACGGGCGAACAAATTGCCATACCCACCGGAGAAAAGCTGGGACCGTCCATTATGGAATGTTCCGCTCCTGCGCAAGATTTTGTGGCTGATAATTATTATCCTGAGGTCACTTTCCCAACGGATTCCAATGAAGAAATCGAGGAAGATGCAGAATATCTGACACTCGAAGATGGAACTCGCATAAAAGTCGGTGCTATAGAGATTGATGATGTTGTGTTTGACAATCTCGAAGACAACATCACCGAGTATGACAGTCTTCAAGCCCGGAATGAAGCCCGTGGCGAATATCCTTATTTTGAGGACTACATCGGTGGCCATGGACTTGAAGAAGTGTTGGAGTCGGACACTCTATACAATGAATGGGTAAGTCTCCAGCCCAAGCATATAAGGAAAGATCTGAAACTCGGCATATATCGCGTCCGCGCATATCCCAAAAGTGATGATTCAATCGGTTGTTTTACCAAGACCGCAAAAGAAAACCGAATCAAGCAGGATGACGGCAAGATACGCATAGAGGAATGGGAGGAAGAAGCTTACATTGATGCAAATGGCGATGTCTATTATTCCGACCAGATTGAAGCCGCATTGAAAGCATTGAAATCAGATAAAGAACACTCTGAAATTCAGAAGCAACTGCTACTGCAACATGAACAGTGCAACGCCGCACATGCCGAACTCGCTGAGGAAGATATGAAATTCAGCCTCGCCCAGATAAAATTTATCTGTGCATACATCACGTTCATGATGCAACCATATCTCGAAGCCGATGAGTTGCAGAAGCTACATCTCAATGCGAAGATCTGGACGGTCAATGCCATGCCACCGTTTACGACTGCCAATCTCAGAAGTAATCATCTTACGAAGGAGGATTTGAAACATCTCGGATATAATGTCGGCAAATTCCTTCGTCTGCAAGGAGGTGTAATCGCCCGCTTCGTGAAGAAGGTATTTGAAAAACCTTTTGAGAACACCCACATCCGCACAATCGAGCAGAAACTTCGAGAGAAGAAATCCAACAAGGAACGAATCCCCATCCATACCAACGACCAGATGGATAAGCTTTTCAAGCACTTCCAGCGTTACGGCAACATCAACCTCGACATACTCAACAGAGCATAAAATTTCTGAAGAATAATGCTCGTAAACAAGTTAAAGATGAATTTGGTAGCATAGTTAACAAGGGCTTTCTCCAATTGGAAAGGCTCTTGTTCTATGATCAATCTAGTCTTTTCCCAATGAGTGATTTCAGCCACCCTGGTAGCTGATTAATTTTCTTTCGGAGAGCAGTATATCGTGTAACTTCCTGGTCTATTCCTTTTTGCAAGGCCAATTTAACTTCTCTCTGCATTTCCTCTCGAAGTGTCTTGATTTCTTTTTGATGCTTTTCTTCTTGCTCTTTTATTCTTAGCTGAATCATACGTTCATCGTTCAGTGCTGCTCGGCAATATGGAAAAAGCAATGTATCCATATAAAACCGTTTCTTACAATCCGGACATTTTACAATACCTGCCCGACCACTTTTTACATTGGCAGAACGACCACAGAAAGGGCATTTTACAATGCCAATCTGCAGTAATGACTTGTCTGCTAAATGTGGCTCTCTAGGCGTTCCTTTTATTGCACTATTTAATTCAACAATCAAAGACTCTATATGTCTACGAGCATTTTGTAGACAAGTATCGTTTAAGGCATCATGCATGAGAACGCTCTCATAGATGCTACTAAAAGCTGCTATTCGGCTATTTCGATTTAGCCCTACGTCATTAAACCATTCAGGCTTATAGAATAATTTATCTGCATTTTCCAAATGCGATTGAAGCTGACTATTTAACAATTGTATTAGTTTCTCAGCAAGTAACGTATTCCTCATGAACTCCGCACTCGCTCCAGTGCCATATTCAAACGTAGTCTTAGTAACCTCTCTCTTATCTTCACTCTTATTCCATAGTCTATAGGCTTCTTGGAGAATCGGGTCTTTTTCAGCTTCTACTGCACCATTATCTCGTTCATTCCATTTTATTAAAC
>CAMWJS010000032.1 GCA_947174635.1 uncultured Muribaculaceae bacterium | reverse complement strand
GTGCGTCCCTACATCGCAAACCGAAATTTTGGAGTTCTGCAACACCCTCCCTACAATTTTGTGTGCATTGAGCTCGGGTCGGGGATTTTCAGAGGTCGGAATTGAAGCGGAGGGAATGCACGGGCATCTGACGCACACGGCTGCCGTCAAAGGCGAGAGCGCCGTTGACGTAGGTGGCCGTGATGCGGTAATTCGCTTCTGTCATGGCGTAGGGAGTCCAGTCACACGGCGACATCATGCCGGCAGGGAGGTATCCGCCGATTTCAGGATGATAAGGCTCTGTCCGTTCGGCCACGACAAGGTCGGCATAATATCCGCGGCGTATGTATCCGCGGCGCTCTATGGCATAGAGCCGCGCCGGGTTGTGGGCGGTTAGTTCAACCACTCGCTCAATGGTAAGCGCGTTGTCATCACGCGAGGCGATGGTGAGCATCTCAGGCAGCATGAATCTTACGCCGGGCATGCCTGAGGCGGCCTGCAGGAGGTTACCCTGCTTCTCTTCGAGAAGATGCGGGGCGTGGTCGGTGGCTATAGTATCAATAAGTCCTTCGGACAGCGCCGAGACAAGAGCATCGCGGTCGGCCGCCGATTTGATTGCCGGATTGCACTTGAGCATGAACCCGTTGTCACGGGCGAGGTCGGTGTCGACGAAAAGCAGATAATGCGGGCATGTCTCTGCCGTGATGCGTTTGGCGCCGATATCTCCGGGTGAGAGGAGCGACAGTTCGCGTGCAGTGGATATGTGGAGTATGTGGAGACGCGTGTCGAATTTACGGGCAAGCTCGACCGCGCGCTGCGAGGCTTTCAGACATGCCTCGGCGGGACGTGCCTGCGAGTGAAGGCTTACGGGCTGGTCGTCGCCATACTGCCCGGCAAGGCGCTGACGGGCAGCGGCAAGCACAGCCTCGTCTTCGGCATGCACAGCGATTATGCCTCGGTATGACGCGAACAGTTGCGACAGACTCACATCGTCATCGACAAGCATGTTGCCGGTCGACGAGCCCATAAACAGCTTCACGCCGGGTATCTCATGCGGGTCGGCGGCAAGTATTTCATCGAGATTGTCGTTGGTGGCGCCAAGGAAGAAGCCGTAGTTGGCGTATGAACTGACCGCCGCGATACGTTTTTTGTCGGCCACTGCACTCATCGATGTTGTGGCCGGACGTGTGTTGGGCATATCAATGAATGAAGTGACACCTCCGCTGACAGCGGCGGCGCTCTCGGTGGCGATTGACGCTTTGTGAGTCAGACCCGGTTCGCGGAAATGCACATGTGTGTCGATTGCACCGGGCAAAAGCATGCGTCCGCCGATGTCAACTTTATTGTCGGCCGATTTTACTTCAGTCTCCGAGGGTTCTCCCTCTCCTATCCGGTCGATAAGTTCGCCGTCTATGATTACATAACCGTGGCGTCGGGCGCCTTCGTTGACGATTTCAGCGTTGTAAATCAGCGTTCTGCTCATTATTCCCCTGCGTATTTCGGATATTTTTTAAACCAGCTTCCCATTTTGAGACGTATTACGCCGAACACCGCTTCGGAAAATATACCCGAACTCATCTTGCTCGTGCCGAGCACGCGGTTGACAAAGATAATCGGCACCTCCTTGATGCGAAAACCGCATTTCACGGCGGTGAATTTCATTTCAATCTGGAAGGCGTAGCCTTTGAATTTGATTTTGTCGAGGTCCATCGTCGACAGCACGCGGCGGCGGTAGCACACGAAGCCGGCTGTCGTGTCGCGCACTTTCATGCGTGTGACAAGACGCACATAGGCCGATGCGTAATATGACATGAGCACTCGGCCCATAGGCCAGTTGACCACATTGACGCCTGACACGTAGCGCGAGCCGACAGCCACGTCATAGCCGTCGTCGGCGCAGGCCGCACGCAGAGCCGGGAGGTCGGCGGGATTGTGCGAGAAGTCGGCGTCCATCTCTATGATATATTCGTAGTCTCGCTCCAGTCCCCATTTGAAGCCGGCGATATAGGCCGTACCGAGGCCGAGCTTGCCCTTGCGCTCCACAAGGTGGACACGTCCCGGGTTTTCCCGCATCAGTTCCTTCACTATCGAGGCGGTGCCATCGGGAGAATTGTCGTCAATGACAAGAATATCAAAGCACGGTTGCAACGAGAGGACAGCCTCGATTATGGCTCGGGCATTTTCCTTTTCATTGTACATCGGTATTATCACCAACGAATCGGTTTTCGGGGTCAGCATGGCAGTCAGCGTTTACTTGGAGTGCAAAATTAATCATTTTTGCAATAGTTATCATCAATACAACATATAATTATTTATAATTTATTAAATTTGTGCATCTTCTTACCATAAAATCCAACATACGATACCGATATGAAAATCAAACTTACTTTTGCCCTTATGCTGGCATGCTCGCCGGCATTTGCGCAGCAGGCTCTCTGGGGCGGCACAGGTCTCGCCTCTCCCGTGATTGACAACGACGGCACCGCCACATTCCGATACCATAATCCCGCGGCACGGAGCGTGAAGGTGACCGGCGATTTCAAGGCGCGCAACGAAAGTGACAACGTGCCACAGGTGATTGAACTGACAAAAGATGCCGACGGCAACTGGACCGGCTCTACCGGAGCACCTCTTGCCCCCGAGCTCTACAGCTACGCGCTCGAGGTGGACGGCGTGCGCACCAACGACCCGTCAAACGTCTACATTGCCCGCGACGTTTCGACACTCTCCAACATATTTATCGTTGACGGCGGATACGACGGACTCTACGGGGTGCAGGATGTGCCCCACGGCACGGTGAGCAAGACGTGGTATCACAGCGACATGCTCAATACCGACCGCCGGCTGACGGTATACACTCCCGCCGGCTACGAGACTTCGGGACGCAATTATCCGGTGCTCTATCTGCTTCACGGCATGGGTGGTGACGAAAACGCGTGGAGCGAACTCGGACGTGCCACTCAGATACTCGACAACCTTATCGCCTCGGGCAAGTCGCGCCCAATGATTGTTGTCATGCCCAACGGCAATGTCGACACCGCCGCGGCTCCGGGAGAGTCATCGCTGGGGCTCACTCTTCCCGACCCCAATCTGCCCCACACGATGGACGGCTCGTTCGAGCAGGTGTTTCCGGAGATTGTCGAATTTATCGATGCCAACTACCGCACGCGCCGCGACAAAATGTCACGGGCTGTGGCCGGCCTGTCGATGGGCGGTTTCCACTCGCTGCATGTATCGAAGGACTATCCCGACATGATGGGCTACGTAGGCCTGTTCTCTGCGGCGATATGGCCTCACAAACCGGAAAGCGCATCCCGCTATGCCGACATGGAGGAGAAAATCGTGCGACAGTTTGAAAATCCGCCGATGCTCTACTGGATAGCGATAGGCAAGGACGATTTTCTCTATGACACCAACGTAAAATTCCGCGCCCTTCTCGACGAAAAGGGTATCCCCTACACCTATACCGAAAGCGACGGCGGCCACATCTGGCGCAACTGGCGCCGCTACCTCGCCGACTTCCTCCCCCTCCTTTTCAAATAGGGCGGCAGCCGGGGGCGGGGGCGTCTCGCCCCCGCTGGTATTAATAAAACAGGGGGTATGCGGCTCAATCACGTTATAGCTACAACCACGGGGGCGAGACGCCCCCGCCCCGGCTACCGCCCATGCCCATGTCCTTACATTACTTTCAATCACCTAAAATAAATTGCCATGGATCCGTTTCTTGATAAAAGAGAGCCTATAGAGAAAAAGGTTAGCGGGAATCTGCCCCATTGGCATCAAATTGGCAAAATCCAATTCATAACATTCAGATTAGCGGACTCTTTACCTCAATCAAAAGTCAAGGAATTAAATGCTTTTATTGCTGAATTCAATGCTGAGCATCCTAAACCCTGGGACATTTCCACTACACAAAAATTCCGGGCGACGGTGGGACGTATTGAAGAACGTTTGCTTGACAATGGATATGGCAGCTGTATATTACAGCATCATGAAGCGAGAGAAGTGGTTGCCTCCGCCATAACCTATTATTCACCATCCCATTATTCCATAATAGCGTACGCAATTATGCCTAACCACGTTCATCTTCTGGCGCATTTCCATACGGATACCAATCCTGAACGAATCATGCAATCGATAAAAAGCTACTCAGCGCATCAAATCAATCTTAAATTGCAAAAGTCGGGAAGCGTGTGGATGAGCGAGTATTTTGACCGTATAGTCCGCAGCGAAAACGACTTGCAGAAATATATTCATTATATCGAGAATAACCCCAAAAATCTTGATATAGGAAAGTTCGATTTATATATAAATCCGGAATATAAACGATAAGGGCGGCAGCAGGGGCGGGGGCGTCTCGCCCCCGCTGGTATTATTGGGTATGAATGTCCCGCCCCGCTGATTTTATTTATAGTCACGTGTTCTCTATAATCTTGGGGTCTATGATGCCCGGTCCTGTTGTTCTCTATGTCCACGGGGGCGAGATGCCCCCGCCCCGGCTACCGCCCTGTACGTTTTTTTTTGCGGGGATTGGTGTATTAAGGCAATTATGAAGTGTCGGATCGGGTTATCGTTTCAGTATCTTTTTGTTGCCTACGATGTAGATGCCGGCAGGAAGGTCGGTGAGGGCTTCTTCGCGTGCAATGCCTTGCTTGATGAGCATGCCTTGCATGTTGTAGACATTCACCGGGGCATTCATGTCATCCGTGGCTATTTCGTCCAATCCGGTCACCGTTCCGTTGTTGATTTCGAACTGAACCGGGGTGAATTCCGACGCACCGTAGCTGTAGCCTACCGACTGCACGCCAAGCTCGTAGGTGCCATCTTCAAGATTGTCAAAGAAGCAGGTCTCGGATGGGAGGAACGAGCTCCACTCGGTGTAGGCTTTCAGTTTGCCGGTATTGATGTCGGCGGGCACACGCATTATGGTGCCTGACGCGTTGCGTGACATGCCGTCGAGGCGGCGGAGATAGGTGTTGTAGATGGCTTTGCTGCCCGATTGGGTGCGCATCTCGTCCCATGTAAAGGTAGTGCGCTTTGTATCCTTGTCGTATGACACCTGTATGTCGGTGGGAGCCTCAGCTACCTGAGCCACCTGATTCTTGCCTTCGAGCGTACGGTTGAGGTATACGCGGGGAGCGCCGTCGCCGGCGGGTGAGATGAGGTCGAGCATGCCGTCGCCGTCAATGTCGCCGAATGTTATCCATGACTGCTCCTCGTCGACTGTCTCGCCGTAATAGTTCTTATTTTTCAATACACCGTTGCTGAGGGCATAGTTGCTGTTGTACTGACCGCGGCTGTATGAGAGGTATGTGCCGTTCGACCAGTCGCTGTTGGGCCCCCAGCCGTCGGCGAGATAGTCAACGAAGCCGTCGCCGTTGAAGTCGGCAAGGATTGATGTACGTGCCATAGCCACTGACGACGGGTGCAGATCGGTGAGCACTTCGGAGAATTTCACATCGGTGCCGTCCGACTCATTGCGGAGTATGAATGCCACCTTGCCGTCGCGGCCGTTGGTGTTGTTGAAGCTGTTTTTGTTGGTGGTACCGCTGAGCAGGATATCCATTTTGCCGTCCTGGTCGTAGTCGAGCACATGGATTGCCGTCTCATTGCCGTTGTCTTCGTTCTTGGAGTAGTCGTTGCTGTGATATGCCACCGAGAAGTTGCCTTTACCGTCGTTGGTCAGGATGACGAGCTCATAGCCGCCCTCTATGCTTACGCCGTCGGCACCGGTTATGGTGTCATGATATCCGTTGAGAAGGATGTCGGGGTAACCGTCGCAGTTGAAGTCGCCGAAAAGCGATGTGGCGTAGAAATTGCGGTTGGACGCGATGTGTTTACGGGTAAATGTATTGTCACCGTTGTTGATGTAGAGGTTTGTGCCGTTGGCGTCGTACCATGAGAACTGTTTGTTCTCGAATGTGGTACCGTTTTCGGTTACCATCAGAATGTCGGGATAGCCGTCGCCGTTGACATCGGCGATGGAGAGGCGCTGATATTTGCCGGGGAGCGAGCAGCCCCAGTCGCCGTGTTTGTTGTTGCCTATATTGTTGGGGAAGCCGCTGATCTGCGAGAACTGAGTGCCGTCGCCGTTATTGATGAACACACGGTTGTTGGGGTCGCCGTACTGGGTGAATTTCTCGTAAGTGCCCCATCCGTGCTGGTCGCAGTCCCACAGGAGGAAGTCGACGGCGCCGTCCTGGTTAAGGTCGGCAAGAGCGCGCACGTGAGCGCCGTAGACTATCGGGAGGTAGTTCTCGTTGTTGGAGGCATCATGCGCTTCGCCGCGTCTGACACCCGAATTGTCGTATGCCTCAAAGCCGTAGGGGTGACCAAACCCTTTGTTGAAGGCCATGTATGATGCGTCGCCCCAATGCCATGAATTGTCGTAGTATTCGTATGACTGACCGCTGCAATAGTAGTCCATGCGGCCGTCACCGTCAAAGTCGGCGATGATGGGCACTGCCTTGTCGCCGCCGCAGTTATAGGCCATGCCTTCACCCTGCAGCCACGCCTTGTCAAGACGGAACTGAGGATTGTCGCCTGTAGCCGCCGTGACGTTGCCGGCCGCGCCGATGTATCTGAAGTTGTTGTCGATTACAGCTTTGACCGAAGCGTTGCCGTTGGTTGCGTCAATACCTACCCAGTCCATCATCACGAAACCTGTGGGGCCGGGAATGTAGCTGTCGGCTGTGACATAGTCCACAAATTTTTGGTTGAAGATAGTGGCGTTAGACTTATAGCTTGAGCTTGTTGAACTTTTATCGTAAGATGAGAGGAAGTTAAATGCCCACACGATATTTGCAGGGTCACCGTTGATAGTGTGACGTGTGGTAAAATCGAGAAGATTGGTCATGAATCCGGCTTTCTCGTCCCTGTTGCCATTGGTGTTGGCCCTGTCCTGCACAAAGAGTTTCGAGCTGTTCATGTCGTCGCCGGAAGCACCGATGATGCGGCTGCGGTTGGAGAGATTGTTGAACTCCTCCGACCAGCTTTCAAAGAAACCGCCGAAGAATGGCTCGTCGGCATAGCGGTCGCGGCTCAGCACGAGAATTTTGCCACGCATCTCGCCTACCGTCAGGTCGCGGCGGAATGCTATTACCTTATCCTTGAGTCCGTCACTCTCAAAAAGCGCCTTAAGCAGTTCGGCATATTTGTCTTTATCCTTGTCATAGCCGGAAGCATAGAGCAGATGAAGCACAATGAATTCATCGGGATTATCGCTCAGGAATTTTCCGATTACATTTTTCATGGCATCATCGAATGTGATTTTGCAATTGACAACGCCATGCTGCGCGTTGAGTGTACTGCCGTTTACTTTCGGACGGAAGTCAAACGCGCGGATACCTATTTCAAGTTGTTGGTCGAGAGGGATTTCCTGTGTTCTTGCGAAGGAATCCAGCGTGGTTCCGTTGCCGGTGGCCGAGTCGTGCGTGCCCGGGATTGACAACTGCGCCACATAAGCGTCGTCAGGGAGTTCCGACATCCAGTTGTTGCCCGTCCATGCCATGCACCGGAATGCCGACGCGCCTACAAATGCAAGCGCACACGTGAGTAAAAGTTTTTTCATAATCTGGGATGTTGTGATTTATGCTTGGTTTGGTTAGATTTGTAAGGTCGACGACAACTGAAAGTCAGGTATGTACCAGATGTCGATGATGCGAAATTAGTATCTCAAATCCAAACAAATTGACAATAATGCGTCAATTTTCACATCATGTCAAATAAAATATTGGCCAGGAGCGACGCTCCTGGCCAATATTTTATATTTTCATCGTCATTTACTGTAATTTACGGCAGCTCTCGCAAGAGCCGAGGGTGCCGGCGAATCGCTTTTCGACGAGATGACGGAGACGGTCGCGGAGCGCCTCGACCGAGACGGTGTTGATTACGTCGACCATAAAAGCCTGCATCAGCATCGTGCGGGCCTCATCGTAAGGGATGCCGCGCGAACGCATGTAGAAGAGAGCCTCGTGGTTGAGCTGTCCGGTAGTGGCGCCGTGGCTGCACTTGACATCGTCGTTGTTGATTATGAGCTGCGGCTTGGCATGCATCTGCGCTGAAGCGGAGGCAAGGATATTGTTGTTGGTCTGGAAGGCTTCGGTGAACTGCGCCTCGGGGAAGACCTCGATAAGTCCGCCGAAAGCACCTTGCGCTTCGTCGTCGAGCACATAGCGGAAAAGCTGGTTTGATGCCGAACGCGATGCACGGTGGTTGATTACCGACGAGTTGTCGATATGCTGCGAGGCGGAGCCTATGGCCATGCCGTAGAGTCCGGCCGAGCAGCGCTCGCCCCGCAGGTCGATGGTGTATTCGTTGCGGGTGACGCCGTTGAGCAGTGTGGTGGCATTGCCGAGGAATTCCGAACCGCTCTCCTGGCAGACGTAAGTGCATGACAGGCGGCGGGTGGCGGCGGTCGAAGCCTCTATATCGTAGATTTCAAGATGTCCGCGCTCGCCGACATGAGCCTCGATGACTTGCAGTGCAAGATAGTCGGTGTCGGGATTGTTGGAGTGGTCGCAGAGCAGCAGGCGCAGGTCGGCGTTCTCGCCTACATCGACAAGAATACGGCGGGCGGCCATCATCGGCACCATGCTCTGGAATATATTGACTATCTGCAGCGGGCGGTCGAGACGTACTCTGTCGGCGATGTGGATATAGACGCCGTCCTGCACAAGCAGAGTGTCAAGGGCTACAACCGGATTGTCGAGAGGCGCTATCTTGCCGTAGAAGCGCGCCACCCTGTCGGGGAAACGGGTCGCAGCCTCGGCAAGCGACATCACCGTCACACCTTCGGGCAGATTGCGCAGCAATGATTTGGTGGGCACGAACTTGTCGTTGGCGACAATGCCCATCAGCGATGACATGTTGGGCACGTCGCAGCGGAATGTCTCGGCGATGTCAACGGGAATGTCGATGCGCGCCACATTGAGACCGTAGTCGGGGGCAAGCATCCCGTCGACCGAAGTGACCTCGTAGCCTTCATCCCCCTTGACGGGGAGAGAGTTGCCGAGGAGAACCTCCAGCGCGGCGGGGCGCAGCGCATTGAGCAGAGGCGCCGAGCCGGCATCGATAACCTCCCGGTTGGCGTTATAGAGTTCTATATATTGATTGAGTGGGTTCATAACAGTCGGTTGATTTCGGAGCAATCGGAGTTCCGGGAGAACTCGGTAATTATGAATTATACATTATGAATTATGAATTCTCCTTAATCCAGTCGTAGCCGCGTTCCTCGAGTTCGAGGGCGAGTTCGGGACCGCCCGTCATGACGATGCGGCCTTTGTAGAGCACGTGGACGAAGTCGGGCTTTATGTAGTCGAGCAGACGCTGGTAGTGGGTGATGACGATAGTAGCGTTTTCGGAGGTCTTGAGAGTGTTGACACCCTGCGACACTATGCGGAGGGCGTCGATGTCGAGACCGGAGTCGGTTTCGTCGAGGATCGAAAGCTGCGGCTCGAGCACAGCCATCTGGAATATCTCGTTGCGTTTTTTCTCGCCGCCGGAGAAGCCTTCGTTGACGGAGCGCGAGGCAAGCTTGTTGTCAAGCTCTACGACAGCACGTTTCTGACGCATCATCTTGAGGAAGTCGGTGGCCGACATGGGGGGCTCGTTGAAGTATTTGCGCTTGGCGTTGACAGCGGCACGCATGAAGTTGACCATTGACACCCCGGGGATTTCGACCGGATACTGGAACGAGAGGAAGAGGCCTTCGTGCGAACGGTCCTCGGGGGAGAGCGCGAGAAGGTCAATGCCGTGAAGCGATGCCGAGCCTTCGGTCACGGTAAAGGCCGGGTTGCCGGCGAGCACCGACGACAGAGTAGACTTGCCGGAGCCGTTGGGACCCATGATGGCGTGCACCTCGCCGCGGCGGATAGTCAGGTTGATACCTTTGAGTATTTCTTTTTCGCCTATCGAGGCGTGGAGGTTTCTGACATCAAGAAGATTAGTACAATTCATAATTCTTAATTCATAATTCATAATTCACTTTGTCAATTCATAATTCACTTTATCAATTCATAATTCTTAATTCGTTTGCGGCAGTCGCATGGACGATAATTGTGAATTATGAATTGTGAATTATGAATTTTATCCTACGGAGCCTTCGAGGGTGATCTGCAGAAGTTTCTGGGCCTCGACGGCAAATTCCATGGGGAGTTTGTTCATCACCTCTTTGGCGTAGCCGTTGACAATCAGTCCGACAGCCTCTTCGGTGGGAATGCCTCGCTGGTTGCAGTAGAAAAGCTGGTCCTCCGAAATCTTTGAAGTGGTGGCTTCATGCTCGACGACTGCGGTCGGATTTTTGACGTCGATATAGGGGAACGTATGTGCGCCGCATCGCGATGAGAGCAGCAGCGAGTCGCACTGTGTGTAGTTGCGGCATCCGTCGGCGGCGGGCACCACTTTCACCAGCCCGCGGTAGGAGTTCTGGCTCTCGCCGGCCGATATACCTTTCGAGACGATGGTCGAACGGGAGTTGCGCCCTATGTGTATCATCTTTGTGCCGGTGTCGGCCTGCTGGCGGTTGCGGGTGACGGCCACCGAATAGAACTCGCCCACGGAGTTGTCGCCCTTGAGCACACACGAGGGGTATTTCCATGTTATGGCTGAGCCGGTCTCGACCTGTGTCCATGACAGTTTGGAGAAGTCGCCGCGACACAGACCACGTTTTGTGACAAAGTTGTAGATGCCGCCGCGTCCCTCCTTGTCGCCGGCATACCAGTTCTGCACGGTGGAGTATTTGACTTCGGCGCGCTCCTCGACGATGATTTCGACGATGGCGGCATGGAGCTGGTTCTCGTCGCGCTGCGGGGCGGTGCACCCTTCGAGGTAGCTGACGTAGGCGTCGTCGTCGGCCACGATGAGCGTACGCTCGAACTGGCCGGTGCCGGATGCGTTGATGCGGAAGTAGGTCGACAGTTCCATCGGGCAACGCACCCCCTTGGGGATATAAACGAACGAGCCGTCGGAGAATACCGCCGAGTTGAGGGCGGCGAAGAAATTGTCGCGGTATGACACCACCGAGCCGAGGTATTTCCTTACGAGGTCGGGATAATCCTTTACAGCCTCGGAGAACGAGCAGAAGATTATGCCGAGCGAGGCGAGCTTCTCGCGGTGAGTGGTCTTGACCGACGACGAGTCCATCACGGCATCGACCGCCATGCCCGAGAGCTGTTTCTGCTCCTCGAGTGGAATGCCGAGGCGGTTGAAGGTATCGATGAGCTCGGGGTCGACATCGTCGAGGCTCTTCGGACCCTCCTTCTTGCGTGGAGCGGCGTAGTAGCTGATGGCCTGATAGTCGATTTCGGGGATGTCGAGATGCGCCCACCGGGGCATCTCGAGCGTAAGCCAGTAGCGGTAGGCTTCGAGGCGGAAGTCGAGAAGCCACTGCGGCTCCCCTTTCTTGGCCGAGATGAGGCGAATCACGTCCTCGTTGAGGCCAACGGGAATTTTGTCAGTGTCGATGTCGCTGACAAAGCCGTATTTATATTCACCGGAAGTGGCGTCGGAGATGATATCGTTGTTATTTTCTTTCATGATGCATTATTTCTCGTTGTTTTTGCGGGCGTCGTCGTTGCCGACACTTGCCACAGCCGATACAAAATCCTTGAAAGTCTCGCTGCCAAGCACTTTGGGTGCGAAATCGACCACTGCGACGGCTGCGCGTCCGTCGGCCAGCCGGCTTCCCGACGTTATATTGATGTCGGGGCGGAAGGCCTGCCAGATATTCAGCAACAGGCTGAACACCAGGAACCATTCGAAGAGAGAGAAAAGCGCGCCCGCCACACGGTCGATGACCGTAAGGTGGAGGGTGTTGGTGACGGTCTTGATCAGACTTGCCACGAGGCGCGCCGCTATGTAGCCCACGATAAAGAGCAGCACACAGGCGAACACGCCGCTGACATACAGGTCGTTGGCATCGGGAGAGCTGCCTGCGAAAAGACGGGTCACCGGTTCGGAAAAGAGGCGGCAGGCCACTATGCCCACGAGGACACCTCCGACCGAGCCGAGCTGCGTTATGAAGCCGCGGCGTAGTCCGTAAATAATCGAGACTATGAAAATCAGTAATATAAGGATATCGATAGCTGTCATGATGTTGTTGATTTCAGTCTGCAAAGGTAAACAAAATCGTCCACATTAGCGGAGTTATATCAGATAATTAAACGCGCGCGGGGATTTTTTTGTTTCAGAAGGGAATTATGGGAGATGGGGAGAGTGGGAGACGGAGGGGGGAGAGTGGGGGAGAGAGTGTATGGGTGCGTGTGCTTGCGAATGACAGCGAGAAATTACTGCATGTCGCTGAGTTCGCGGAGGAAAAGACGCGCACACATTTCGGCATCGTCGCCCGCGCGGTGGTGCGTGCCTTCGTTTATGCCGAGTTCAGAGCAGAGATAGCCGAGCTTGTTGCATGGCATGTTGTAGATACGGCGAGCGGTGGCGAGGGAGCAATGCCATTTCAGGGTGGGCAAATGCAGGTTGTAGAGGCGTGCGGCCGACTGCAGACAGCTGCGGTCGAATGGCACGTTGTGTGCTACGAATGTGTCGAACTCATCGAGATATTCCCTCTCGATTTCTTCCCACACCTCACTGAAGTCGGGGGCATCGGCCGTGTCCTCGGGACGTATGCCGTGGATTTTCACGTTCCAGTAGTGGTAGCGGTTGTGCTCCGGACGCACCAGCCAGGAGCGCGTCTCAGCAACCTCCCCGTCGCGCACCACACATATACCCACCTCACAGATCGAGTCGCGCCGCGAAGTTGCAGTCTCAAAGTCTATTGCGATAAAATTATGCATCGTCATCGGTTTTCTCCCACAAATTTACGCAATAAATCGGTGCACGGGTCTCAAAAAATTGTTAAAGCTTGCGATATGTTGCTTATATTTGTGAATTATTTCACAAACACAGAATACAATCCATGTGGCAACAAATTGAATTCACGCTGAAACCGCGTGGCAACGGTTTCCATCTGATAACGGGAGAGATTGCGGCCAATCTGCCGCCGCTTCCCGAGACAGGGCTGCTCAATCTTTTTATCAAGCATACGTCGGCGGCCCTTACAATCAACGAGAACGCCGACCCTGACGTGCGCACCGACATGAAATCAATCTTCAACCGGCTCGTCAAGGAGGGTGAACCATATTACGAGCACACCATGGAGGGGCTCGACGACATGCCGGCCCACGCAAAAAGCTCTATAATAGGGTCGTCACTCACAATTCCCATCACGCGTGGGCGCATGAATCTGGGCACATGGCAGGGTATCTACCTTTGTGAGTTTCGCGACTGCGGCGGCCCGCGCAAGATTGTAGCGACCGTTTTGGGGAATTAGTAATTAGTAATTAGCAATTAGGAATGAGGAATTTAGATAATAGCGAGGAGATATTTCCTTTGGTCGATGAGGAGGGACGCGTGGTCGGGCGGGCTACGCGCGGGGAGTGCCATGACGGGTCGCACAAGCTGCATCCCGTAGTGCATCTGCATCTGTTCAACAGCAATGGAGAGCTTTATCTGCAACGACGCCCCGAGTGGAAGGATATTCAGCCGGGGAAATGGGATACGGCGGTCGGCGGCCACATTGACTACGGCGAGTCGACAGCCGATGCATTGCGGCGCGAAGCTTGTGAAGAATTAGGCATTACGGAGTTTGAGCCGGAGCATATAGTGTCGTATCTGTTTGAAAGCGAGCGGGAAAGCGAATACATTAATGTTTACCGTACGGTCTATGACGGCGAGGTAAAACCGAGCGACGAGCTCGACGGCGGCCGCTTCTGCCCACTCGCGGAAATACGGGCATCGCTTGGCAAGGGAATATTCACGCCCAATTTCGAGCAGGAATTCAAGAAGTATTTTTAGCCGGTAGGCGCGCATATTTTTGAAATATATTTTTATTCATTTATGCATTTTTAATACCCTAAGTCTTGACTTAGGGCTTGATTTTTTGTATATTTGCATGATATTTTTGCCAAAGCAGATGTGGTTTTTAAGTTCAACATCACGTTAATCTTAGATCATTCCTTTTTACGGCATCTATTTACCGAATTTATATCATTTTACATTTTAACCAAAGTCGACCATGACTAAAATACATCGTTATATATCCCTGATATTGGGGATATTGTTCGCTTGCCAGACCGTAAATGCAACAGACTCACTCGACGGAGACGGATATCCGGTGATGTATGTGCGCGGATTTCAGACAAACAACTGGTCAGTGCTTGAAGATTACCGGTTTACCCGCGAAGGTGATAATTACACCCTGCATCTCGAACAGCTTTCGGGAGAGTTCAAAATATCGGGCGATGACTGGCAGTACAATCTGGGGTGCACAGCAAAGACCGACATCTCACAATCCGCAAAAGTCACAGGGATTTCAAACGGAGAGAATTTCAACGCTGTCAATCTCACCGATTTGACAATATCATTCACACTGCTGCGCCACAACGATGAAGCAGCACCGTCGGAAATAAAATTTTCAGTTGCGGGGACCGACATCACAGACCGCACTTCAGGCACATTGCCGGTGTTGCATATCAATGTGTATCAATATGACAGTGCAACCGGAGAGTTTATCACCGATACCAACGGCAACAAGCTGTTTGAAAACGAGGTAATCGACAAAGACCTTGCCCACAAGAATTATTTCAAGGGTGAATACTGGCTTGACGTAAACGACTGCAAGTGGCTCATGGAGCTTGGCGCGACATCGGCAGGCTCGGAAGAAGCGCCACTGCCGCTTGAAATCAAAGCCCGCGGAAATTTCACCCGCAGAGCGTTTGCAAAGAAGCCGTTCAAACTGAAATTGGGCAAGAAGCAGAACCTGCTCAACATGAACATCAACGGCGGTAAATCAAAGCATTGGGCCATACTCGCCCACGCCGACGACAATAAAGGCTATCTGCGCAATTTCACCGGATTCGCACTTGGCGAACGTATCGGCCTGCCCTGGACTCCGCGCCAGCAGCCGGTGGAGGTCATCATCAACGGCGACTACCGCGGCCTCTATTTCCTGACGGAATCGATACGTGTGGGCGACGGACGAGTGCCCGTAGAGGAACTTGACGACAACGTCGACGACCGCGCGCTCGTGTCGGGCGGATATATCGTAGAGCTTGACAACTACGACGAGGATGAGGATTCCCAGATACAGATGGAAGAGAAAGGCAAGTCAGACCAGTTCAAGGATATGCTCCGCATCACGTTTGACACACCGGAGGTGTATTCGGCACTGCAGCGCCGCTTCATCAACGACCAGTTCACCGCCATCAACGACCTCATCGGCGAGGACTCCGACGACATGTGGAGATATCTCGACATAGATGACGCCGCCCGATATTATATAGTAGAGGAAATCATCTCGCACACAGAGTCATATCACGGGTCGACCTATCTGTTCCGCGACCGCGGCGAGGGAGAGAAGTGGCATTTCTCACCGCTCTGGGACTGCGGCAACGGATTCAACGGCTACACCGACGCCTATCTGTATGACTGCGACCCGTATGGCAACACATGGATACCGTCGCTGCGCATGAACGCGACGTTCAACGCCAAGGTCAAGGAGACATGGCAATGGTTCATGGGCACACAGGGTGGATACGCCGGACTGACCGACGACATCGACCTTTACTGCGCGCGCATAGCCGAGGCAGCCAAGGCCGACGCCCGCCGCTGGAAAGGACAGCCTGTGCCCGCCGACGGCCTGGAGGTGACGGACAACAGCGACATGGAGTCGTGCAAGAACGACGTCAAGCACCACCTCAGCGCAAAGATAAACTGGCTCGCGCAGCAGCGTGACTTCGGACCTATAGGAGGCAATCATGCCGAACCCGAACGCGACCTCACTCCGGCACAACCTCTCCCCTCTTATGCCAAAGAGCCGGATCCGGCGCAGACCATCACCGTATATTTCATCGACGACAGCAACGAACCGTGGAGCGATGCCTACGCCTATGTGTATGGCCCGACAGAAGACGGAATGGAGAACTTCGAGGCTCTCGGCCAATGGCCCGGGACGCTGATGCAGGCCGCTACCGTAGAGGGAAAGAACGGATACGCACTGAGCTTCGAACCGGAGCACCGTCCGACATCGGATGCCAAAATCATAATCAACAGCGGAATGGCCAACGACCAGACAATCGACTTCCCTCTGGCCGACGGCAACATCTACTACCGCTCGGGCAAGTTAACCGATGCTGATATTGTAATCACGGATGCAGCAGATGCGGAGGCAGAGTATTTCGATGTGACCGGACGCCGTGTTGCCAACCCCGTGGAGGGAGGCATCTACATAGTGCGCCGCGGCAACACTGTCAGCAAAGAGACAATACGCTGAGACAACGTCAGATAACTTAATCAATAAGCAGGGGATACGACGGGAGCGTTGTAGAACTTACAAAATATTGTAAATATGCCCCGTCATGATGTAGGGCCGCACCGGGGTGCAGCCCTAAAAGATGGCGTATCAAATATACGATATTTTGGGAGCTCTGCAACACCTCCCCTACATCATGCAGCCGTCAATATTAGTTCTGCAACACCCGCCCACGTTTCTTTTACCGACATACAATTCAACCATTTATTATATTCATGAAAAAGTTCTTACTGCTATTATTCTGCTGGCTAAGTATCCCTGTGATATCAGCCCAGACTTACGATTCCGACGAATATATAGAGATATATCTCCGTGGAAGCATGACCGACAACTTCGCAGCTCTCGACAGCTACAAATTCAACCGCACCGGCGATACGTATTCACTCACGCTTGACACGCTTGACGGCAGCTTCAAGATTGCCGACAGCGGATGGAGCGTTGTAAACCATACATACACAGCAAATACAATATCAACCGACGGCACATATACTTTCGTCTCAGCACACGACAATTCTAAAGCCTCAGGACTTAAGAACGTCACTATCAGTTTTACTTTTAACAAGGAAAACCCCAAGGCTAATCTCAACGTCACCTTCAAGCAAGAAAGCGATGAAGGCAGCGAAGGAGAAGGTGGCGAAGGAGAAGGCGGCGGCAACGAAGGCGGCGAACAGCAACCGTCGGGATATCATGTATATTTCGACAACACATCGGGCTGGACACCATACGTGTGGGCATGGAATGAAACCGAAAACTGTACTGCCGCAGGAAAATGGCCGGGAGACCCGATGAGTCTGAAAGATGGCAAATATTACTGGGAAGCCCCGGCGGGAAAAGCACCCACACATATCGTATTCAACAACAATGGCGGCGCACAGACCGACGACCTTGCATTTGTCAACGGAGCCACGTTTAAACCCGACGGCAGCCATACGGGGGGCAGCGAAGTTGTGATTCCGCCTGTTTCGGCTTTAGAGCCGACCGGGACACTTCCGGTGCTATATATAAATGTGTATACCGACGCCACGCATTCCGACCTTCAGAACGAGATTATCGACAAAGACCTGTCGCACAAGAAATATTTCAGCGACGCCGAATACTGGCTTGACGTGAACGGCTGCGACTGGCTCATGGAGCTTGGCGCCGCATCGGTAGGCTCCGAAGAAGCACCTCTGCCACTTGAAATCAAGGCACGCGGCAACTTCACCCGCAAAGGCTACTCCAAAAAGCCCTACAAACTGAAACTCGAAAAGAAGCAGAACCTGCTGAATATTAACGCCAACGGCTCCACATCAAAGCATTGGGCGATACTGGCGCATGCTGACGATGAATTCGGCTACATGCGCAACTTCGTCGGGTTCCGCCTGGGCGAGATGATAGGACTGCCCTGGACCCCGCGCCAGCAGCCTATCGAAGTAGTAATCAACGGCGACTACCGCGGCATCTATTTCCTTACGGAATCGATACGCGTGGGCGACGGCCGCCTTCCTATTACCGAACTGGGCGACAATGTAAGCGACCCCGCACTGATATCAGGCGGCTATCTTGTGGAGCTCGACAACTATATCGACGACTGCACATTCGCATTGGCCGACGCATCAAACAGCAACCAGTATCCTATTGAAGGAACCAACAATAAATACAGCGACCTGATGGTGACTGCCGATACGCCAGAGCAGCTTTCCGACCTGCAGCTGAGGTTTCTCAAAGACCAGTTCACAAAGATGAACGACCTTGTGAACTCAAATGACGACAGCGAGCTCTGGAGCTATATGGATCTTGATGACGCCGCACGTTACTATGTGGTGGAGGAGCTAATCTCCCACTACGAGGCATATCACGGGTCGACCTATCTGTTCCGCGACCACGGAGAGGGACAGAAATGGCGCTTCTCGCCGCTGTGGGACTGCGGGCACGCATTCGACGGCAGCACGTCGGGATTTTTTGCCGATGACGCCCAATATGGCAACAACTGGATCGGCAACTATGGAAACTCAAGGGGACTCCGCAGCAAGGAGAAATTCATGAACAAGGTCAAGGATACGTTCCAGTGGTTTGTCAACAAGGAAGTAGACGGAAGCGCCAGCCCGTATGAACGTCTGCTTGTTGAAATCGACGACTACGTGGCTCATATCAAGGCAGCTGCGCTGCAGGATGCCAAACGCTGGAAAGGAGTTGCAAAGCCCGTGCAGGTGGGCAACGACGTGCCCCGCGATGTCATCGACAACAGCGACATCGAGGATGACAAGACGAAAGTCAAGAATCATCTTGACGAAAAGATCAACTGGCTGAAAGGTCAATGGGGAAGCGCCGCGCTCGAAGAGCCGGCACCCGACACAACGCCAGCCGCCGAACTGCCCGAATATGCCCAAGCCGGCTACGAGCCCAAAACATTTAATATATATGTAATCGACGATGCCAAATGGGGCAATGTCAATATGTACCTCTACCTCAAAGGCGGCAGCAATTATGCCACCTGGCCCGGAAAGGAACTTGAATTCGACAAAAACCTTAAGGTCAACGGCGTACAGGGCGTATATACCTTTGAGGTTACGGAAGAGTGGGCCAACGGTCTTGTTATATTCAGCAACGCAGGAAACAACCAGTATCCCGGCGCAAATCAGGACGGACTTGCAATCGGAGGCAAAAACATGGTGTTCTACACAAGCGACAAAGAGAATCGTTGGGCAGAACCGGAGTCGGTCGAGTATCCTTGGTCGGCAACGCTTCCGCTTGTACGCATCAATACTCCCCAAAATACGGAAATAGGTTATGGCGACGGCGGCGCTGTGAAAAAATCGACGTTCGAGATTGACGCGCTCGGACTTCAGGGTGTGACCGCCATCGACGCAGCGGCCGCCGGCTCCGTGACAATCAAAGGTCGCGGAAAGAGCTACTGGGACAATTATGATAAGAAAGCCTACAAGTTGAAATTCAAGAATCCGGTGGCAGTGCTCGACATGCCCAAAAGCAAACACTGGGTGCTCATGCCTTACGCCAACGACGCGGCCAACGGCCTTCTCTCCAACTATGCCGGGCACGAACTTTCGCGCCTTATCGGTATGGAGTGGACAGCCTCGATGAAGCCTGTAGAGGTAGTCATCAATGACGAATATATGGGACTTTACTTCATAGCCGAGAATGTACGTGCGGCAGCTGAACGCGTGCAGATAGCAGACTACGGCGATGCCACATATTCCGAAGCTGATGACTTCCTGCTCGAATTCGGTTCAGCACAGGAGGACAGCATGACCGAACTGTTCTACTCATGGACGTCAGACAACGGCTACGAGAACAAGCTCATTACCTCAACTCCTGCAAAAGAGGATATCCTCACCGAAGAGGAATTGACCCGCATCAGGGAATATCTTGCCGGGCATATCGATGATCTCAGAAATGCCGTGGCCGGTGCGAAAGCACGCCCGATGTCGGCCGACTGGACACAGGTAATCGACCATGAGCAGGCAGCCAAATATTATGTAGTGCAGGAACTGATGGACGATGCAAAATCGTTTACCGACAATTTCTATATGCACCATACCACCGGCAGCCGCTGGATCATGGGCCCGGTATGGGACTTCGGCAATGCATTCACAAGCAAAGGCAACAAGACCGCCCTCATCCATGAAGGGAACAACTTCGGCGGAACATTTATCGATGAACTTTACGCCAACCGCAATTTCGTGTGGTTCGTAGGATATACTTTCGTGCAGTTTGTCACGGGCGAAAGTCCGCGACAGAATACCATCCGCACATATTCTGCCAACGCATCAGTGCAGGACAGCTACAACCCCACGATGAACGGAACATACGAAGAGGTGTTCGGCTCAATCGACAACATGGTGCACACCATTGACGGAGCTGTGGAGAAGGATGCAGTACGCTGGCCGCGATATGCCGCGACAAGCGAGGGGAACTCACTGGCGCAGCGTGCCGAGACTGTAAAGAACAATCTGCGTCAAAGCAATCAATTTCTGTCGACTTCGACCACCGACGGCGGTGCCGGCTGGAACTGGAATGAAATCACTACGGGAGTAGACGATGTGGCCATCGACAACAACAACGCAGAGAAAGAGTATTTCGATGTGACGGGCCGCCGTGTAATCAATCCGCAGGCAGGCAGTGTATATATAGTGCGCCAAGGCGACAAAGTGAGCAAGACGCTGGTAAAGTAATCGCCGGCAATCTCCGCTAAATAAAGGCGCCCTGTCAGTTTTGACAGGGCGCCTTTATTTAGCGGAAATCCGACAGGTCAGACTGGTCGGACAGGTCAGACTGGTCGGACTTCGGTGTGACTTCGGCCGGGATACTCTTTCTGAAATCTATCAGAAGTAAAAGTTCATCGATTTGGGATAGAACAGCATGCCGGAGCCAATCTGCTGGGCTATGTTGTCGCCCATAGAGTTGGCCACGATAGCGAGGGCGAAACGCATTGCGGCGGCGGGGCCGCTGCCGGTCACGAGCGTATCGAGGGCGATGACTGGAGCATCACGCCATACGGCTTTTGCTACAGAGGCCTGTGTGCCGGGGTAGCCGGTGCATTCGCGTCCGTCGAGGAGACCGAGGGAGCCGAGCACCATGGCCGGGGCGGCGCATATTGCGGCGATTTTACCTCCGGCGGCAGCATGCTCCTTAAGCAGAGTGCACAGAGGAGCGTACTCCGCGAGGTTGCTTGAACCTGGAAGTCCACCCGGAATTACAAGCCATTCGATATTTTCAAATTGTGTTTCGGGAAACAACATGTCGGCCTTTACAGTCACGCCATGCGCACCGGTGACCATAAGGTCGGGGATTATTGAGACCGTCTTGACATCCATGCCGGCGCGACGCATCACGTCGACCACAGTCAGAGCTTCAATCTCTTCAAAACCCGGTGCTAAAAATAAAAACGAGCGATTCATGATAGATAGGGTTATAATGATATTAAAAATGTGGAGTTACTTAATTAAAATATCGGCAACCACTAATTGTAGTATACGTCTTTTCCACTCTTTATATTGTGTTAAAACAAAGATATGTAATTTTTGTTTTAAAAAAATGTTTAATTTTGGAAAAAAATCATTTTATGCTTAAAAACATATCGTACATACTTCTCGCGGCTGTAGCAGCAATGCTTATGCAGGGTTGCGGCGCAGGCAAGGATGACAATGTATACATCACGCTTGAAGGGAACGTATGGCACACGACAATGAGGATTACCTATGGCTCGGACCGCGATTTTAAGGACCGGGTAATCGGGGTTACGGACGAGGTGGAACGGTCGCTGTCGCCGTTTCTCGACGATTCACGCATATCGTCTATAAACCGCAATGAGGATATGACGACCGACAGCCTGATTGACCGTGTATTTGCCGAAGCTCTGCGCATCAACCGCCTGTCGGGGGGAGCGTTCGACCCTACGGTGGCTCCGCTTGTCAATCTGTGGGGCTTCGGGTATGCGGAGCCGGGATGCGAACCGACCCGCGAGCAGATTGACAGCTGTCTGAGCCTTACAGGCATCTGCGACTGCACCATATCGGGGGGCATGATGGTGAAAAAGTCGCCCGGCACACAGTTCAACTTCTCGGCGATAACCAAGGGCTACGGCATAGACCGCATTGCGGGAATGCTTCGCGAAGAGGGGGTGGAAAACTATATGGTGGAAATCGGTGGCGAAGTGGCGCTCAGTGGTGTCAACTCGCGCGGAGAGAAATGGCACATACAGATTGACTCGCCGGAGTCGGATGCCGACGGGCATGAACGTCTGTCGGTGATTGAGGTCACCGACTGCTGCATAGCGACATCGGGCAATTACCGCAACTACCGCGACACGGAACACGGGAGAATAGGCCACACCATATCACCGTCCACAGGGATGCCCATTGCAAGCGAAGTGCTGTCGGCGACGGTAATAGCACCCTCGACGATGACTGCCGACGCTCTGGCCACGGCCTTGATGGCCATGAGCCGGGAGGCCGGAATGGAGATGATCGAAGCGATGGAAGGTGTGGAGGCCATGCTTGTCACTGCCGGTGCGGACGGGCTGAGCACATTCACTACGAGGGGATTTCCGCCACTATCTGACAAGCATTAAGAGAGCGTGATGCAGAACGAAGTGCATCTATATACATGCGCCACAATGCTGTTTACTTAAGCATTGACATGCACCCGTATAAAAAGAAAAACCGGCTGTCATCGCGACATCCGATAAATCTTTAACCTTAAATCTAATACCATGAAAAACACAGTGCAAATATAGTAATTATGCAATTAGAACATACGACGGGGTGCATAGTTCACACGAATGTCCGATTTAACACATATTAACACCATTGATTGTGGAAAATTTGCTATCTTCGTAAAAAACAACGAGAAACCCCAATATTTATGCGCGTAAAGATATTAGTCATTGACGATGAAGAGTCAATATGTGAAATTCTAAAATACAATCTGGAGAAAGAAGGTTATGAAGTGACTACGGCCAACAGCGCGGAAGAGGCGCTGGGTCTTGACCTGCCGGCCTACTCGCTGATGATAGTCGACATCATGATGGAGCGTCTGAGCGGATTCGATTTCGCAAAAAGGCTTCAGAACAGCTCGTCGACCGAGCATATCCCCATCATATTCTGCTCAGCGCTCAACGGCGAGGATGACACCGTGATGGGTCTGAACATCGGAGCCGACGACTACATAACCAAACCGTTCGCCGTAGGAGAAGTCATAGCCCGCGTGCGTGCCGTGCTCCGACGCAGCAATGTGTCGCAGCAGCTCAACTACAATGTGTCGAAAAGCATCTATGAGCCCGACATCACATTTCACGGCCTGCGCATAGACCGCAACGAGAAGCAATGCTATATCGACGGCGAGGCGCTCGAGCTCACCCCCACAGAGTTCGGACTTATACTGTATTTCCTTACCCACCGCAACCGCATATACTCCCGCGAGGAAATCATACGCCAGGTGTGGGACGGCCAGGAGGTGACGACGCGTACGGTCGATACCAACATGGCGCGCCTGCGCAAGAAACTGGGTAAATACGGCAACCATATACGTACAAAACCCGGATTTGGATATGGATTTAAAGAAGAAGAGGATTAACTATCAGCTGAAGCTGTTCGTCCCCATCGTGGGCCTGCTGTGGATAATCATCATAGCTATAGAAGTCGCGCAGTATAACCAGGAAAAGGAATACCGCGCCGAGATGATACGCGCACGCATCGAATTCATGAACAAACGCCTGCTCAACCTGATGGAAGAGGGGGAAGACCCGTCAACGTTCCTGCATTTCATCGACAAATATTATGAGGCCTCGGTGCTCGACAACCTGTCGATGACGCTCTACGACGCCACGACAGGCGAGGAAAAGATGCGTATCGGATTCCCCTCCCCTCCGCCAGAACAGCTGAGCACGCGCGGTAAAATCGCGGGTGCCGACATCTCGGCCAACAACAACGACGACTCGGTCTATATCCAGCCCGACAAGGCGTTCTATTTCAGTGTCAACAAATCGGCCGACGGCCGGTTTCTGGCCCAGACATTCCTGCCGCTCAACGCCAAGATATCGGCAGAAATCAAGGGCAATCCGTGGGTGCGTTTCTTCGTGCTGCTCGGCTGCGCCAGCATCACGATAGTGACATACATAGCAGCCCGCCATCTGACCAAGAACATACGTCTGCTGCGCGAGTTTGTATCAAAAGCGTCGGACGACCATGACTTTGTGGCGCTTGACAAATTTGCCAACGACGACCTTGGCGAAATCTCGCGCCAGGTGGTCAACATGTACAACATGCGCAAGGCGGCGCTCGCCTCGCGCGAACTTGAACACCGCGTGGCTCTCAAGGCCACCGAGGAGCGCTCCAACCTCAAACGCCAGCTCACCAACAACATAAGCCATGAGCTCAAGACTCCCGCCGGCATCATCAAAGGCTACATCGACACCATCATCGAAAATCCGGATATGGACGAGGAGTCGCGCAACCATTTCCTGCTGAAGACGCAGGAACACATACAGCGTCTTTGCAACATTCTCAACGACCTGTCAGCGATGACCCGCCTCGAGGATGGCGCACAGAACATATCGCTCGAGCGGATTGACTTCAGGGAGTTTATCGACAATCTGGCATGCGACGTCGAGGAAAGCGGTATTATCGGCGACATGGAGTTCAAGACCAAAATCCCGGAAAACTGTTTTGTGAAAGGCAACAACTCGCTGCTGACCGGCGCAATCATGAACCTGGTAAAGAACTCGGCGGCCTATTCCAAGGGCACGGAGATGAGCCTGCGGATGCTGACGGAGAACCAGCGTTTCTACACCTTCGTGTTCGCCGACAACGGGCAGGGTGTGCCCGAGGAATCGATACCTATGCTTTTCGAGCGGTTCTACAGAGTGGACAAAGGACGTTCGCGCAAGGCCGGAGGCACCGGTCTCGGCCTGCCCATCGTGCGCAGTTCGCTCAACACGATAGGAGGGTCGATATCGGTCAACAACGGCGATGAAGGTGGCCTTGAATTTATATTCACGCTCCAGAAATGGCGCAAACCGGCAGAGCAACCCCACGATGAAAAGAACGCTTAACGAGGATTTCAAGGCCTCAATCGATGAGCTGCGCCGACAAAACGGCGGAGAAGCGCTCGACACCCTCATAGAGTCGCTGCAGAATGACGAACCGTCGGTGGCAATACGCATCAACCCGAAGAAAGAGAAGTGCGTGCCGGCCGGAATGCGGCGAGTGGAATGGGCCGCCAACGGAGTCTACATTGACGGCGCCCGTCCGCGCTTCACGTTCGACCCGGCGATGCATCAGGGTCGCTATTACGTGCAGGACGCTTCGTCAATGATAATGGAAACCGTGGTAAAAGAGCTTACGGGAGACTCCCCGACAGTCTACATCGACGCGTGCGCCGCGCCCGGAGGGAAAACGACGGCGGCAATAAGCGCCCTCCCCGAAGGGTCGCTTGTCATTGCCAACGAATATGAACGACGGCGTGCCGACGCCCTCTGCGAGAACATAATCAAATGGGGCAGCCCGAATGTGGCGGTGACCTCGTGCGACACGGCTAAATTCGCCGGCCTCGGCCCCATAGCCGACATCGTGGCCGCCGATGTGCCATGCTCCGGCGAGGGTATGATGCGCAAGGAGGATGCGGCGGTGGAACAATGGTCGCCCGAACTTGTGCAAAAATGTGCGGCGCTCCAGCGCACCATAATCGACAATATGTGGAAAGCGTTGCGTCCCGGAGGGTATTTCATCTACTCCACGTGCACGTTCAACCGCAGCGAAAACGAGGAGAACCTTGCCTACATAGCCGAAGAGCACAACGGCATCCCCGTAGACCTGAACCTAAGTCTACGGCACAAGGCGATAGCTCCGGCTATCGGATCGCCGTATCCCGCCGCACGGTTTATTCCCGGCAGGGCCGAGGGTGAAGGCCTGTTCATCGCCGTGATGCAGAAACCGAACGACGACGCGGAGACATCAGGGCGCGAGAAGCGCAAGAGTCAGCGCGACAAGGAGGCAAAGAGCACCAAGATGCCGCCGGCCGCCGCTGCTGCCGCCGGATGGATAAACGGCGAGGGATTTGAGATTGCAGCCGACGGCGACACTATATCGGCATTGCCAACAGCATGGAGCCGGACAATCAAGGAGCTGAAAAGAAAGCTGAATGTGATATATGCCGGCACGGAGATTGCCGTAATCAAGGGGCGTGACGCCATTCCGTCGCAGGCGCTTGCCATGAGTGAAATACTTGACATGGAGGCGTTCCCGAAAGCTGAGGCCGACTATGCGACCGCGCTGCAATTCCTGTCGCGACAGGCCGTATCGCTCGACAATGCGCCGAAAGGAATTGTGCTTCTGACATACGGCGGCCAGCCGCTCGGATTTGTCAAAAATCTCGGCAACCGCGCCAACAATCTTTATCCGCAAGGGTGGGCCATCCGGTCGACCCACTTCCCCGACGAATGCCCCGAAATATTATGAGACACCCTCTAAAAATGACGGGAGAACGCAATACCGGACTCGACACGCTGCGCGGCATCGGGATACTGACCGTCGTGATGGTCCATGCGGGCATCATCGGCATGACGCAAAGAGTGCTGCTGGTGTTCATTCTGCCGCTGTTCTACATGGTGGCGGGGTGTCTGTACCGCGACATGCCGTCGATAAAGACACTGGCCGCCGACAAGTGCAGGAGGCTGCTCATACCGTTTATGTTTTTCGCCTCCGCAGGATTTGTCATCTATACTTTAGGAAACTGCCTGCAACCGGAGAAGCCGTTCGATTTTCAACTGTTCAATTTACTGTCGACCGACAGGTATTACCTCCCCTATCCGGCCGCGCTATGGTTTTTCTGGAGTATATTCTGGTGCTATATGTTCTACGGCACGGCGAGGAGGTTTACGCGCAATGATGTGCAGCTGGGCGCATGCTGCATGACTGTCGGTATAGCCGGATGGTTACTGAGCCGCCACGCGGCGCTTCCGCTGAGCATCGACACCGCGATGAGCTGGCTCCCCTTCTTCTATGCCGGCAACATGCTTGCCAGCCACAGGATGGGGCAACAGATGCTGAAAGGACGCTACTGGCAGGCCGGACTGCCCGTTGCCGCAATTTGCTGCGCCGTATATATAGCCGCAGGTTACCGAGCGGGCTACTGCTTCAATATTTTCGAGGGGAGCATTCCGATGATAATGCTCCTTAGCCTTGGAGCCACGACTGGGATGCTCTGCGTATGCTGCCGCCTCGGCGCGGTTCCGGCCGTGACATACATCGGACGCAATTCACTTGTGATATTCGCCGTGCACCAGCACTTCATCATAATGATAAGGGAAGCGCTAAAGTATATTCATGCCGGCGATGAAAGCGGCATTCTGAACTGGATGGTGGCAGCACTGTCAATAGCCGGAAGTATTTTTGCTGCAATTTTATTAAAAAAATTCGCGCCTATACTCATCGGCGAGCGCAATTCACGTCCATCAAAATGCGATTGCCAAGCCTCAATATTGGATTAAACATCCGTTTTTTCCTGCTTTTCAGGTCAAAATCGCAGGCAATACATGCCAATTATTAGCATATATCACCACAAAATCAAATAAAATCACTTTTTTTGAAAAAAAGTTGCAAAAATATTTGCACAACTCGAAAACCTGTATTACCTTTGCAATCGCAAACGGCAAGGAAGTCAAACGAAAACGACAGACAAGCCAAGAGATCTTAAAAATACGGTGTGGTAGTTCAGCTGGTTAGAATACCTGCCTGTCACGCAGGGGGTCGCGGGTTCGAGTCCCGTCCATACCGCCGGAGAGAGAGGAGAATGAGTAGCATAAATCTTTAGATTTTGTTGCTCATTCTTTTTTTTGTATATACCAAAGCTCGGATGCATCTTCAACATCCGCCAGACGCCTCCGCCGCGACTCGACTTCTGAAATGACGACAAAGATCACAATGACGCCTCTCCGAGGCTAACTTGCCACCTGTTAGCATACCCCGGCCGCGCCTGGAGCTGTATCACAATTAGAGGACGTAGCAGCCCCACCACCAAAAAAAAATGCGAACCAAATTGTAGGGACGCGATTCAATGCCGTTTACTTAATGGGTGATGGCGTCTCAAAAACGATTCAAATAGCGGAGAGCCGAAGGCTCGGTGGTGTCACTATCCCCGTCCGACGCGTTAGCGGAGGGCGGGGCAAAAGGAATACAAGCCGTGCGAGCCCACGGAGAGGGCGAGTGTGTGATGCTGTCATTCTGCATTCTACACAGTCGCCCTCTCAGGGCTCCTTTCACTGGAGGCTGCCATCACCCCGCCCTCCGCTAACGCGTCGGACGGGGATAGTGACACCACCGAGCCTTCGGCTCTCCGATGACAATCTATTCCTTAAGTAAACAGCATTGGGACGCGATTAATCGCGTCCGCGTTATAGTTGTGATATTTAATATGTTATGTCATTCAGGCGCGGACACGATGAATCGCGTCCCTACAAATTTGTTCGTATGTATTGAGTTTTGCCCCCCCCCTACAATTTGGTTCGCATTTTGGAAGTTTTGCAACACCCTCCCCTGCAAATTCGTTTGTATATATTTTTTGAGGTGCTACAGTTCTGAAATAAAAAAAGTCCGGGAGGATTACCTTCCGGACTTTTTTGCTTTTGAAAAATTTGTCGGGGTGACTAGACTCGAACTAGCGACCTCACGCCCCCCAGACGCGTACTCTAACCAACTGAGCTACACCCCG